>CACZYN010000184.1 GCA_902785445.1 uncultured Anaerovibrio sp. | reverse complement strand
CGTTCCAGTTGGCCCGATAAGCAAAATATTGGACTTTTGCAGCTCCACATCAGCATCATTGGCCAAAGCCGTATTCATCCGCTTGTAATGGTTATATACTGCCACCGACAGGGTCCGCTTAGCCTCATCCTGACCGATTACATAATCATCCAAAATAGCTTTAATTTCCTTTGGTTTTGGCAGAGATTTCAGTTCCTCCGCCGCCACTGCAGTATTTTCCTCAGAAACTATTTCCTGACACAGCTCAATACACTCGTCACAGATGTATACACCTGGACCAGCCACTAACTTTTTGACTTCATCCTCTTTTTTCCCACAGAAAGAACAAGCCAATTTATCATCAAAATCGAAGCCCATATTAGCGCCTCCTTACTTATCTGCCTCAGTCTTTTCCTCCGGACGAACAATAACCTTATCAATCAAACCATATGCCACGGCATCTTCAGCACTCATGAAGTTGTCACGCTCAGTATCGGTATTGATTTTTTCCAAGGATTGACCAGTATGATTAGCCAATACTTTATTAATCATATCTCTGGTACGCTGCATTTCCTGGGCCTGAATCTGAATATCCGTTGACTGTCCCCGAGCACCGCCCAATGGCTGATGAATCATAATCCGGGCATTTGGCAAAGCAAAACGCTTGCCAGTGGCACCAGCTGACAGAAGTAATGAGCCCATGCTGGCAGCCTGACCCACACAAATGGTGGAAACATCCGGCTTAATGTACTGCATAGTGTCATAAATAGCCATACCAGCCGTAACCACTCCGCCAGGGCTGTTAATATACAGATAAATGTCCTTATCCGGGTCCTCAGACTCCAAAAACAGCAACTGTGCCACCACCGAGCTGGCTACAGTGTCATTTATCTCACCTGTCAAAATAATAATACGATCCTTTAACAAGCGGGAATATATATCATAAGAACGCTCGCCGTTACCTGACTGCTCAACCACATAAGGTATAAAATAACTCATATTATCACCTCAAATTAATATCATAAGAAAAAGAAGTCATTTTTAGACAATTTTTACTGCCTTCCCTTTATTATAATATCAATAACAGATGAAAACAAACTAAAAAATAAAAGATAATCCGCCGCCCACGGAATAACCCATGAGCGGCAGTATATATCCTTATTTACCAGCAATTATGCAATGCTGTCAATTACAAAGTTTGCAGTCTTTCTTCTGTGTACAGAAGCTACCAAGTCACCAAGACGGCCCTGCTCAGTAATAATCTTCTGAACCTGCTTTGGAGTTGCATTGTAAGCTGCTGCCATAGTAGCAACTTCCTTATCCAAATCCTCAGCCTCAACCTTGATGTCCTCAGCCTTGGCAATGGCATCCAATACCAAATCTACCTTTACATTGGTAGCAGCTGCCTCACGATAGTTCTCACGAAGCTTAGCAATATCAGTACCAGCATAAGCCATGTACTGCTCCAGCTTCAAGCCCTGCTGCTCAACACGGAGAGCCAATTCCTGAATCATAGCATTAATGCGGTTTTCAATCATTACCTCTGGAATGTCAACCTTGGCATTATCTGCTGCCATGCTGATAGCTTTCTCACGCTTTTCAGTCTCAGCCTTGGTCTCAGCATTCTTTTCCAAATTGGACTTAATGTCAGCCTTCAGCTCATCAAGAGTCTGGAAGGTGCTGGCCTTCTTGGCGAAATCATCATTAAGCTCTGGCAGAACCTTTCTCTTAATGCTCTTTACAGTGCACTTGAATACAGCTGGCTTGCCCTTTAATTCCTCGGAGTGATACTCCTCAGGGAAGGTAACATTTACTTCCTTCTCCTCGCCAACCTTGGCACCGATCAGCTGATCCTCAAAGCCTGGAATGAAGGCATTGGAACCGATCTGCAGAGGATAATCCTTACCCTCGCCGCCAGCGAAAGCCTCATCATTTACAAAACCCTTGAAGTCCAAAGTGATGAAGTCATCCTTCTCAACTGCGGAACCTTCCTCAGCCTCTACCATATCAGCCTGACGGTCCAGCATACGAACCAGCTGCTGCTGAACTGCATCGTCATCAACAGCATCCTTCTCTACCTCAACCTTCAAGCCCTTGTATTCACCAAGCTCAACCTCTGGCTTCTTGGTAGCCTTGGCCTTGAAGGAAACGTCCTTGCCCATCTCCAAAGTAACAACATCAATCTCAGGACGAGTAACGATCTCAATATCCTCCTGATTGAGAGCCTCAGTCAAAGACTTCTGGCCCAACTGCTCAAATGCTTCGTTAAGAATGCTCTCCTTGCCAATGTGGCGCTCAAGAACAAGCTTTGGAGCCTTGCCCTTGCGGAAACCCGGAATATTTACATGACCAGCAATACGCTTGCAAGCAGCATCATATGCCTTATTAAGCTCTGCAGCTGGTACAGTAATTTCTAACTCAACCTGCTGGTTTTCCAACGCATTTACTTTAACTTCCATTGTGTCAAAAGACCTCCTAATATACTATATATTGGGCTTTTACCCATTTGTGACCTGTTTATGCCCACATAGTAAACATGATAGCATATATGGGGATTTTATACAAGCAGAAAGAATAAATTGGAATTACCCAGAACATGGTTTATTTACACAACTAAAACATACCTTTTTTCCTCAATATCTCATCCTTGGTCTTGAAATTATAAAAAAGGTACTTTTTGCCGCCCCCGCTTCCTTACATATATCACCAACCGTGGTATTCCCATAGCCATTGGCAATGGACAGCTTGAAGGCAGCATCTATAAGTTCCTGCTTTTTCCTCCGGGGATCTTCTGATTCTGATTATATATTCCAGCACCTTTACTGACTAAGGTCGGTAATAATAATAAAAAATCCATGTTGTCAAATATAAATTGCAACATGGATAATTTTCTATCGAACTACTTCCACCGGACTTAGAATTGTTGCCCCCTGGCTGTTGGTAAAGGTCTCTCCTTTCACGCTGAAAACCTCCCGCAGCAGGGCTGCATTCATCACCTGCTCCGGTGAACCGGTGGTATAAACCCCCTTGTCTTTTATCACTACCAGATAATCTGAATATTTCACTGCCTGATTTAAGTCATGCAGCACCATCAGCACCGTCAGCCCCAAATCCTTGTTCAAGCGGGTAACGATTTCCATTACCTCCAGCTGATGAGCAATATCCAAATAGGTGGTAGGCTCGTCCAAAAGGAGTATCTCCGGCTTTTGGGCCAAAGCCATGGCAATCCAGGCCCGTTGCCTTTCTCCTCCGGACAAAGACATTACCTGCCGATTGGCCAAATCACTGACCTGAGTTTCCTCCATGGCCCAATCCACAATTTTCTCATCTTCTTTTTTATGGCTTTTAAACCAGCTGCGATAAGGAAATCTGCCGTAGTCCACCAGCTGTTTTACCGTCACGTCTGCCGGGGTCTGCATCCCCTGAGGTAATATGGCCAGCTTTTGGGCAAAGGCCTTGCGCCGGATAGTGCGTATATCTACCCCGTCAATAAACACCTTGCCGCTATAACTAGTGTTTATCCCCCCCATGACCTTCAGCAGGGTGGATTTTCCTGCACCATTGGGGCCGATCACCGATGTCACCTTTTTTTCCGGAACCGAAACACTGACATTCTCCAAAATAAGCTTGTCATTTATCTCAACTGCCAAATCTTTTACTTCAATGGCCATTATAACTCCCTCCTTAGCAAAAACAGAAAGAAAGGAGCTCCCATTGCCGCCATTAATATACCCACCGGCAATTCCACCGGAGCAAAGGCACTGCGTGCAATGGTATCACAAATGGTCACCAGGGCTATCCCCAACAGGGCGGAGGCCGGCAACATAAAGCGATAATCCGAGCCTACCATCAAACGGGCAGCATGGGGTACAATCAATCCTACAAAGCCCAGTAAGCCCACCACCGATACCGCACTGGCTGCCAATAAAGCCGCTACGGCTGTAAGCAATACCCGAGTAAGTTCAACTCGAACACCTAAGCCCTTGGCCACCTCATCCCCTAATTGCAAAATATTGATGTAACCGGCGGACAACAGGGCCAAGACACCTGCCCCCAAAGAATAGGGCCATATCATGGCCACATGAGGCCAGCTCCTAGCCGACAAACC
>CACZYN010000183.1 GCA_902785445.1 uncultured Anaerovibrio sp. | reverse complement strand
TTCTTGTCCTGTTCAGATACCTTGAGTTCATCAGCAATAAAGGCAGCCAATTTCTCCAGACGACCTGCCTTATCATAGATGGAACCCAGGCCCTCCTGGAAGACAACCGTCTTTAACTTGTCGCCGTGCTGTTCCAAGGACTTCTTGCGGTCCTCATCAAAGAAGAACTGGGCATCCTCCAAACGAGCCCGGAGAACCCGCTCATTACCATGCTGAACGATCTCCAAATGCTCACTGCCACCATTACGAATGGTGATAAAGAGCGGCATGAGCTTGCCATCCTTCAGCACTGGAAAGTAACGCTGATGATCCCGCATTGGGGTAATAACTGCCTCAGCCGGCAGCTTCAGATACTTATCATCGATGGTACCGCAGAGAGCTGTAGGATATTCCACCAGATACAGAACTTCCTCCAAGAGGCCTTCCTCAATCTGAGCCTGTCCGCCTTTGGACTGAGCCAGCTCCACGATCTGCTTTCTGATCATATCCCGACGACGGTCATGATCAACGATAATGAACTGCTCCTCGCAGGTCTTTTCGTAGCTGTCCGCGCTCTTAATTGTAAAATCCCCCTGGGACAGGAAACGATGTCCCCGGGAAATCCGGCCGGATTTGACATTAGCTGTCTCAAATTCAATAACATCCTCACCGTAGAGACCTACCAGCCAACGAAGTGGACGAATGAACTTATAGTCCAAATCAGCCCAATGCATATTGTTTGGGAAATTAAGGCCATCTACCAAGCCCTTTAAGGTATCGCTCAAAAGATCAATGGTCTTGCCACCAACCTCATGAACCATAGCATACACATAACCGTCTTTGGTTACCAAATCCTTGGCGTCAATACCCTGGCCCCGGGCAAAGCCCTGAGCGGCCTTGGTTGGATTGCCATCGGCATCAAAGGCAATATTTACTGCCGGACCACGGTTTTCCTTGGAAAGGTCTGCCTGATTTTCCGCCAATCCCTCCACAATGAGAGCCAGACGACGTGGCGTGCCCATGGTTTTTACGCTGTCAAAGGACAGACGCAAATCAGCAAAAGTCTTTTCGGCATTATCTTTCAGCTGAGCAATAATTCCCGGCATAGCGTATGCTGGAATTTCCTCAGTACCAATTTCTAATAATAAAGTCTTGCTCATTATGCTTTCTTCCCCTTTCCCAGCATCGGATAGCCCAATTCTTCACGCTGCTTCAGATAGCATACGGCACACATGCGGGCCAGCTTGCGGACACGACCGATAAAGGCAGCCCGCTCAGAAACGGAAATAGCTCCCCGGGCATCCAACAAATTGAAGGCATGGGAGCACTTCAGCACATAATCGTAAGCTGGATGAACATAGCCCTTTTCAATAACCCGTACTGCTTCCTTCTCATACTTATCAAAGAGGTCAAAAAGCAAATCCGCATCGGACAAATCAAAGGAATAAGTAGACTGCTCGAACTCGTTCTGATGGAATACATCACCATAGGTGTAATCAGCGGTCCACTGAATATCATAAACATTTTCCACGCCCTGAATATACATAGCCAGGCGCTCCAGACCATAGGTAATCTCCACCGCCGTTGGCTTAATATCCTGACTGCCTACCTGCTGGAAATAGGTAAACTGGGTAATTTCCATACCATCCAGCCATACTTCCCAGCCAAGGCCCCAAGCGCCTAGAGTTGGTGATTCCCAGTTATCCTCTACGAAGCGAATGTCATGCTCCTTAGGATTGATTCCCAAACGCTCCAAAGAGGCCAAATATAACTCCTGAATATTGTCAGGGGATGGCTTCATAATTACCTGGAACTGGTGATGCTGATACAGACGGTTTGGATTGTCACCATAACGGCCATCAGCCGGACGACGGGATGGCTCCACATAAGCCACATTCCAAGGCTCCGGACCCAATACCCGCAAAAAAGTGAATGGGTTCATGGTGCCAGCGCCCTTTTCCACATCATAAGGTTCGCCCAAAATACAGCCCTGCTCTGACCAGAACTGCTGAAGGGCCAGGATTATTTCCTGAAACTTCATAAGAAACTGCCTCCTTACATTTGTTACAGAAAGATTTTTAAGAAATAAAAAATCCCTGTAACATCATAGAATAATGTTACAGGGACGAGATTACCCGCGGTTCCACCCTGTTTGAATACTGCAAGCAGTATTCCACCTTAATGGATATTCAAAAATGCTCCAAAGCGCCATTCATCCCAACAGCAGGCTCCCACCATCCCTGCATCGCTGAATAGTAACTTATTGAAAGTTCCCAAGGGACTACTACTCTTCTTCATCGCTGATACACTATGGGAAATTGTAGCAAATCAAGAGCAAAGTGTCAATACTAAACAAAAGCCCACCACATAATGCGGCAGGCTTATACTCACATGGTGCGCTCGGCGGGAGTCGAACCCACGCTTTCAGCTCCGGAGGCTAACGTCCTATCCACTGGACTACGAGCGCCTATTAATTTGTCACGAGAGATATTATAACCCAGATGGGCAGATTTTTCAAATATAAATTACAAATTCTTTTGGTCAGCGAACAAAACGCTGCTTTAAGGCCATGCTTATAAAGAACAGTAAGGCGGCAATGACCACAATAGTAGCCCCAACTGCCATATTCAGCTGATAGGCCAGCACTAAACCAGCTATGCCGGAAAACAAGGCACTTCCCACCGACAAGGCATGATATTGTTTTACACTATTGGAAATATTACGGGCCGTAGCTCCCGGCAACACCAACAAGGAATTGATTATGAGCAAGCCCACCCATTGAATACTTATGGCTACCACTACAGCCACCATAACAGCAAAAATACTCTCCAAAAGCACCACATTCATGCCCCGACTCCGGGCAAATGGTGTATTTACGCTTAACAGCAGCAGCTTGTTAAAAAACAAGCCCCAAGCCAGAAGAACTAAAATCAGTACTCCCAGCAGAGCCACCACCTCATCAAAGGTAATACTCAGCACATCGCCAATCAGATAACCGGTGTACTTGTTAAAGCCGCCCCCATAGGACATCATCATCAGGCCTAAAGCAATTCCCGTGGAAGAAAATACCCCGATAACCGTATCCGTGGAAATGGAACTGTGATTCTTTATCCAAGTAATCAGCAAGGCGAATACAACTGAAAAAAGTATCAAAGCGCTAGTAGGAGATAAAATCCCCACAATGGCCCCGATGGCTAGGCCGGTAAAGGCGCCATGCCCCAAAGAGTCTGAGAAAAAAGCCATGCGGTTGCTGACCACCATTGTACTTAGCAAGCCAAACAGCGGGGTAATCAACAGCACCGCCAAAAAGGCATTCTTCATAAAATCATATTTCAGCCAATCAAAGGGCAATACTATATCCAGAAGGTTATAAACAATATCCATTATTTATCCCCCTCCTTCGCCGCACAATCCGGGCAATCACACTTAGGCGAATGGCTTTTGTGCTCCACCCAAACAAAGCCGGTTCCACCGTAATTACGGCTGCCATCGGCTAATATACCAAATATTTTTTTAGTCCGCTTATCCGCGAAAACCTCTTGGGGAGTACCACTGCATATAATGCCCTTATCCATGAGCACAACCTGATCCGCATGGCGGGCCACCATATTTAAATCATGGGAAATAAGAATTATGGCCATGTCCTCGCTATTCTGCAAATCCTCCAATATATCGTAGAAGATTTCCAAGCCGTTCTGGTCCACCCCGGACACCGGCTCATCAAGTAGCAGTATATCCGGCATAGGGTTTAGGGCCAAGGCCAGTAAAACCCGTTGCAATTCTCCACCGGACAGAGCACCCAGCCGCCGATCAATTAAATCCGCCGCCCGAACCCGTTTCAGACTTTCCAGCACCAACTGACGCTTATTGGCTGGCAACAACCACACCGGACGATTCGTTAAACAGGCTGAAAACAAGTCCAGCACCGTAACCGGAGCACTTACATCCATTTGCAGAAACTGGGGTACATAGCCAATAACCGGCTTTCCCGTGTGCTTGCCCTTGGCATCCACATAGTTCAGGCGCCCAGTATGACTTACCTCACCAATAATGGCCTTCAGCAAAGTGCTTTTTCCCGCCCCATTAGGACCAATTATGGCTGTCAGCTGTCCACAATGGACATGGATATTAAAAAAAAAAAAAAT
>CACZYN010000182.1 GCA_902785445.1 uncultured Anaerovibrio sp. | reverse complement strand
AAAAAAAAAATAGCCATCACACTTCTGCGACAGCTATTTATTACCAGTTCATTAAGATTTGTGCTTGCCAGCTGTGCCATTCATAATTCTCTTATATACTGCATGAATTTCTTCGCTGGAAGCACCTTTGGCTTTAAGCGCAGCAGCATGGCGTTTTGCACTTTCGTATCTTCTTTTCCCCTCAGGATCGGTTGGAATTTCTACCACTGGATGTGCCATAACAATCACTCCCTAAAAATACCAATTAAACATAAACCATGCCTATATTTTATCACATAGAGTGAATAATTACGATATGGAATCATAAACTCTAAGGAAAAGGAATCTACCTAAAGCTCTTCAGATATTCCTTTTGTTCCAGCGTAAGGCGCCGACTTTCCACGGCTTTTTGAATGGTTTTTCGGTGGGTCCAGTCATCCAATCTATGCTGTTCAATAATCCCCACCGTAGCATCGTACTGCTTGGCCAATGCCGTAGCAAAATACCAGGCCACCATCATGCGCACATAATATTCTTCAGATTGGATTTTGGCTACCTTGTCCAAATATTCCGCCTTAAAATCACCATCCAAATAAAAGCTCATCAGCATTTCTATACCAAAGCGAATGGTGTAGGTCTCGGTGCTGTGAAGCCATTCATCAATGTATGGCATAAGCTTGGATAAATTCTTTTTAAAAATCTTAGGTGAAATAAGATCACAGGTGGCCCAATTATCTACATATGGCAAAAATATCTGCAATTCGCTGATCACTTCAGCAAAATCCTTAATATTGGCAATTATAAACCCGTGAAGATTGTTTTCCTCAATATATTCATGGGGTAATTCCCCGATAAAGCTCCTGGCCTCCTCCGAAGGTATTTCCTTGGCCAGTTTTCTGAGGGCCGGCACCCGCACGCCAATAATTCTGCCCTTATCAATTTCCGGCAAGAGCTTGGCATGAAAATCCCGATACTTTATGTCCTGTAAAGCAAATAATTGTTCCTGAATATTCATCATTGATTCCCCACAATTACTTATTTACCCGCTTCTTTATGGCCTCAAAAAATGCATAAGGCACATTCATGTTTCCTGCCAGACCGGTGCCCAGCTCGATTCCTTTGCGGTTGGCCCCGTGAAAATCCGTGCCCCCGGTGGGCAGCATATGGTACTTTTCTATCATGTAGGCAGCAAATTCCCCATCTTCTTCGGCATAATTAGGGTAATAGCGTTCCATACCATCCAAACCAAAGCTCATCAGCTCCTTTATGGCCGCCTCCTGCTCCGGCCGTGACCAGCCCTTCATGCCAATTTTCTTATGATAATGAGCCAGCGAAGTCACTCCCCCTGCCGCCTTTATCACCGGCAAGGCCTCTTCAGCGGGAATATCTCCATACACTCCCACCTCTTTTAGTGCAGGATTCAGGTAATCGTCCCACAGGGTTATCACCTCACAAGGCAGGTTCAGGGACACCAGGGCCCGCATTACCGAATAGCGATCAAAATGCACACCAATACTTTTCCGCATTTCCGCCGGGGTAATATCTATACCCTTGCCACGAATGCAGTCCACCACCTTATCCATGTCCTTTTCCTTGATGCCCCGCAGGCGGTGATATAACTGCAAAAATTGGTCATTTTCCATATCAAAGCCCAAACAAACCACATGAAGCTTCCGATCCTTATAGGCCATGGTCATTTCCATGCCATTTATGAATTCAACCCCCAGCTTTTTAGCCTCATCAGCTGCTTCCTCATTGCCGGCAATGGACTCATGATCCGTAAGGGTCACGGCTTCCAAGCCCTTTTCCTTGGCCAACCGGATTATTTCCCGGGGCGTATAGCTTCCGTCGGACACCGTGGAATGAACGTGTAAATCAATCATAGTTATCTTCCTTTTATTTCACTATTAATCGCAAAGAAATTATATACTGCTTCGGCGGAGGGAGTATTCATACCATCCAGGGCAGCCATTTCCTCCACGGAAGCCTTCTTGATTTTCTCTATGGTGCCAAAATGCTCCAGCAAAATTTTCCGCCGCTTAGGGCCAATGCCCTCAACATTATCCAATATAGACACCAGATTACGCTTATTACGCAGCTTACGATGATAAGTAATGGCAAATCGATGGGCCTCGTCCCGTATCCGTTGAATTAGATACAGGGCCTGGCTGCTGCGAGGTAAAATCACTGGTTCGGACTCTCCCTCCCGATAAACCTCCTCAAAACGCTTGGCCAACCCCACCACTGGCACAGTACTATGGCCCGCCCCCCGGATTATCTCCAGGGCGGAGCTGAGCTGCCCCTTACCACCATCAATGATAATCAGATCCGGCATTTCCGCATCGGTTTTCCCATAGCGCCGTGTGGTAACTTCCCGCATGGACTTAAAATCATCCGGCTTACCTTCGGCACTGTTTATCTTAAACCGACGATAATCGGTTTTCTTTGGCATACCATCTTCAAATACCACCATGGAAGCCACCGTTTCCGAGCCCTGAATATGGGAAATATCGAAGCATTCCATTCTGGCAGGTGGCTTGCTGAGTCCCAGATATTTACCCAGCTCCGCCACTGCGCCAATGGTCTGGGCCTCGGTCTGCTTTATCCGCGCGCTTTCGTCCGCCAGAGCCTTTTCAGCATTACCCATGGCCATTTCCACAATATCCCGCTTGGTACCCCGCTGGGGCACTGTCAAAACAACCTTGGCTTGTTTTTGCTCTCCCAGCCATTCCTCCAAAAGCTCCTGCTCAGAAATTTCCAGAGGCAACAGAACCTCCCGGGGAATGAAGGTGGCCTGATTGTAATACTGTTTTAAAAAGGCTGTCAGCAAGGCTTCATCGGTTTCTTCCTCACTGCCCTCCAGCAGGAAATGATCTCGCCCCACCATCTTGCCGCTGCGCACATAAAAAATCTGCACACAGACACCAATAAGTGACCGGGCCATGCCAATGGCATCCTGATCCCCTACCCCAGTAACAATCCGCTGTTTTTCGGATATTTTCTGTACCGCCTGCAGCTGATCCCGCAGCCGGCCGGCCTGCTCAAATTCCAGTTCATCCGCGGCTTTAAGCATACGTTGTTCAATGCTTTTTTCCACATGGTCAGTTCGGCCCTCCAAAAACAGGAGGATATCATCAATCATCACCATGTATTCTTCCCGGGATATTTTCCCGGCACAGGGGGCCATGCAACGCTTTATATGATATTCCAAGCATGGGCGCTTGGAATCCATGTGCTTGCAGCTGCGAATAGGAAATAATCTTTTCAGCAGTCTGAGGCTCTCATGCAGGGCCGTTCCACTAGTATAGGGGCCAAAATATTTTGCCCCATCCCGCTGAATCCGGCGGGTAATATGAACCCTTGGAAAAGGCTCATTCACCGTCACCTTCAGATAGGGGTAGGTCTTATCATCCTTCAGGCTGATATTATACCGGGGCCGGTGCTTTTTTATAAGATTGCATTCCAAAATCAAGGCTTCTACTTCTGAGCCGGTGAGAATCGTTTCAAAATCCTCAATTTTCGCCACCATAGCCTTAACCTTTGGTGAATGCTGATTAGACTGGCGAAAATATTGGGATACCCGGTTTTTCAGACTAATAGCCTTCCCCACATAAATGATCTTCCCCCGGACATCCTTCATGATATATACACCAGGAGAATGTGGCAGAAGGACCAGCTTTTCCTCTATTATATTGTTCATTCTGTCACTCTCCCATCATAAAGCAGTTGGACTTGGGTGCTTCCGGCTTTATTTTCTTTCCTCCAGCAATGGCTTCAAAAACTGCCCCGTGTAGGACTTCTTACTTTTTGCCACCTTTTCCGGTGTCCCCTGCACCACAATGGTGCCGCCCATATCGCCCCCCTCGGGGCCCAAATCAATAATATGGTCCGCGGACTTGATCACATCCAGATTATGTTCAATAACCACCACGGTATCTCCGCCCTCCACCAGACGCTGCAAAATCCCCAGCAACCGGTGAATATCCGCCGCATGCAAACCAGTAGTCGGTTCATCCAAAATGTACAGTGTCTTGCCCGTGGACCGTTTGGACAGTTCTGTGGCCAGCTTCACCCGCTGAGCCTCACCACCGGACAAGGTGGTAGCCGCCTGCCCCAGCTTCACATAGCCCAGGCCCACATCCTTTAACACCTGCAATTTAT
>CACZYN010000181.1 GCA_902785445.1 uncultured Anaerovibrio sp. | reverse complement strand
GGTGGCCTCCGCCGAAGTAGATTTATATAAAATTGATACTTCGGTTCAGGGAATTATTGGGACATGGCACGAGGCAGATGTACTGGATTCCCGCACATTAATTGTCAAACCGGATTATACCTATGAACTGTCCTATAAAGGCGGCGGAACGGCTTATGGCACAGTACGGGTAACGGCGGAGGAGCATCCGGACGGTTCTTATACGCCTTGGTATATGTTCGAGGAAAGTGACGGAAAGCTTTGGGCTGGTTTTGCCAAGAATGATTTAGATGGAACTCTTCAGACGGAGTTGTGGTCCGGCCAGGATGGGGCAATGCATTTTGTTCGTCCGGAAAAGCAGGGTAATTATGGCAATGGTGAAGGAGTATCTCCTAAGGATTATCTTGGGGTATGGGCTTGTGGTCGTTGCACTATTGTAATCAACCAGCAGGATAATGCTTATATAGCGGATATTACTTGGGCTAACAGTGCAGCTGAGCATCGAGTATGGACCTATAATTGTCGCTATGATAAGGATAATGCCATTCTGGTATGTCCAGGTAACGCAATTTGTACCGATTGTATAGTATATGAAAATGGTAAGGAAAACGATATCACTGCCTACAGCGATGGTAGCTGTGAATTTGTAATGCGGGAAGGCATTCTCAGATGGCATGACTTTAAGGAAAATGCCGGAGATGAAATGGATTTCCGGCGGTAGGGAATAATAAAAGGACTGCGCAGAAAGCGCAGTCCTTATTTTTATGTTACAGACTATTTAATTTTTCAGCTAATTCCTCAGGGGATGCATCATCGCCAATAGGAGTGATAACTGGCTGTTCACCGATATAGACGGTGCTGTTGGCTACAGTTGCTTTGCCGTTCTTGTCGGCATGGAAGGCCCGGGATAAGTTACCGGCCACATAATAGGCCCGAATCTGACTGGTCATATCACCATAAGGTGCTGGAGTAACAAATTCCTTGTTATTGACATATACAGTGCTGTCCTTGACATCCACCTTGTCATTGCTGTATTCCTTCATTTTCTTGATGTAGTTTTTCAGCCGTTCCTCATGGGATGGATGGTCAGAAACCGAGAAAATATCGCCGCTCATGCGCTCCTGTTGGCTGCTGTACTTATCGATTACTCTTTGCCAAACTGCTGGGCAGGCGCCTAAGTTATAATTAGAATCCTTCAAATATTCAAAGGAATAATTATCTGCTTCCCATTCCATAGGTTTGGTGATGTGAACCTTTTCCGTGTAATCAAGTACTAAGCTGGTGGCTATTTGCCCCAGGGTGTTGGTATTGGAGGCGATGGCGGTGGCGATAAGTGTTGGTGTAATAGTCTTTTTAAAGCCCTTTATTACGTGATCCTTCTGGCCATGGGCCATTTCATGTCCCAACACCACGGCTACTTCGTCGTCGGTGCGAAGCAAATCAAAAATTCCGGTGTTAACGGTCATTACATGTCCCAAGGAGCAAGCAGCGTTGAAGTCCTGACTTGGGTTGAGGAAATATAAGAATGGTTTCTCATTGATAGAAGGATCGCTTACGGCAACAGCTGTACTGAGATTAGTCATAATACTGTCTAGACGGCTGTTTAAATATGGGTCATCATTTACGCCCTGTTTTTNGGTCATCTGATAGCCTGCTACACCTACATTAATAGCCGTGGTAATCCAGTTGGCATCCGCCTGCTGGGCAGGTAATGTGGCGAAGGTAGGCACAGCTACTAATAACGCACTGGTAATGATTTTGGCAAGTTTCTTTTTAAAAGTAAACATCGTTAGCTCCTCCTTGAATTAAAATCCTTTAAAGAGATTATAACATAATTCAGATTAAAATATCTTTAGAGACGGGGAGAAAAATACCAGGAGATTTCTATTGCCAAAAAGTAATAATTGGTGTATAGTTACATAGACAAAAGATTATATGGCCTTTGAAATTAGTCCTGTGAGGCTGATAAAGGAAGCTGGTTAATTACGGTGGGATAGGTGTATGCTATCGTAAATTACTAGGGTAAGTGTATCTAAAAGCATTTTGAGCTTTCTTATGCCTCGGCATGAGAGAGCTTTTTTTATGGCCAGAAAAAAGGAGTGATTGTCTTGGATAATGCTAAAGTAAACCTTCGTGGTAAAGATGTACTGGCGTTAGCCGACTTTACCAAGGAGGAAATCCAGGTAATTCTGGAAAGTGCCAAGGAGATGAAGAATATCATTCATCGGGATATTAAGAAGGTGCCGGCGCTTCGGGGAAAGTCCATTGTGACTTTGTTCTACGAGCCAAGTACCCGTACCCGTTCATCCTTTGAACTGGCTGGTAAGTATTTAGGGGCCGATGTGGTGAATATCACCGCCGGTACCAGCAGTATTGTTAAGGGCGAGAGCCTGCGGGATACTCTGTATACTGTTGAGGCCATGGGGGTAGATGCTATTATCATGCGCCACAAGGCAGAGGGAGCAGCTGAATATGCTGCCAAGGTAGCTTCACCTGTAATAATCAATGCCGGTGATGGTGCCCATGCCCATCCTTCCCAGGGACTGTTAAATTTATTCACCGTTTTGGAGCATAAGGGACATTTAGAGGGACTGAAATATGCCATTTTGGGTGATATCACCCACAGCCGGGTAGCCCGTTCCGATATTCAGGGCATGCGTAAGATGGGTGTGGAGGTACATCTGGCCGGTCCGAAGACTCTCATGCCAAGATTTCTCTTTGAGGAGGAGGGAATTGTAGTCCACGATAACGTGGAGGATGCCATTAAGGATGCGGATGTAATCAATGTGCTGCGGATTCAGCTGGAGCGCCAGAAGGCTGGTTTGTTCCCATCTCCGAGAGAATATGCCCGTATTTATGGTTTGAACGACAAGCGTATGGCTTTGGCCAAGGATGATGTGCTGGTGTTACATCCAGGTCCAATGAACAAGGGACTGGAGATTTCCCCAATGGTGGCTTATGGTGACCATTCGGCCATTCAGGAGCAGGTACAAAACGGTGTGGCAGTTCGTATGGCAATCTTGACCCACGCACTTACGGGAGGTAACAAGGCATGAAAACTTTGATAAAGGGTGGCCGGGTAATCGACCCAGCCAATAACATAGACAAAATCGCTGATGTGTTAATCGAAGACGGAAAAATCGCCAAGGTGGCGGCCAATATCAAGTCTGCTGCGGATGAAGTGGTGGAGGCTGACGGCAAGATCGTATGTCCGGGCCTTATCGATATGCATGTTCACCTGCGGGAGCCAGGCCAGGAGGCCAAGGAAGACTTCGCTTCCGGCACCAAGGCCGCAGCAGCTGGTGGCTATACTACTGTGGCTACTATGCCAAACACCAATCCAGTGGTGGATACAGCTGCCTTGGTGCGCTCGCTGCAGAAGCGGGCTGAGGAAGCTGCTGTAGTTCATGTGGAAATTATCGGAGCAGTTACCAAGGGCCAAAAGGGTGAAGAAATGGCTGAAATGGGGGATATGACCGCGGCGGGAGCCGTAGCCTTCTCCGACGACGGACATTTTACCAAATCCGCCAAGGTACTGTTAAACTGCTACGATTACCTGCGGGCCTTTGACAAGGTAATCATTAACCACGAGGAAGAACCTAGCCTGGTGGATGAAGGTGTAATGAATGAAAGCCATCGCAGTGCCATGCTGGGCATGAAGGGACGTCCAACGGTGGCTGAGGATATTGCTGTATATCGGGATATCGCCCTGGCAGAATATGCTGACGCCCGGGTGCATGTGGCTCATATCAGCTCTGCTCGTTCTGTGGAGCTGGTGCGGGAGGCCAAAAAACGTGGCGTAAAGGTTACCGCCGAGGTTACTCCACAGCATTTGACCATGACCGATGATATGGTGGAGCTCTCGGACAGCTCTACTAAAATAAATCCTCCATTGCGGCAGTCCAAGGATGTGGAGGCTGTATTGGCCGGCTTAAAGGACGGTACCATTGATTGCATTGTTACCGACCATTCCCCTCACGCTCAGGAGGAAAAGGATCGGGAGTATATCTATGCTCCAAGCGGCTTCCCAGGACTGGAAACCGCAGTTGGCGTTTTGCTTACGGATTTGGTGGATACTGGTAAGTTGGATATTGTTACCATGATTTCCAAAATGACGGCGGAGCCAGCCAAGATTTTTGTACTGAATGCCGGCAGCTTAGGTGTGGGTATGCCTGCCGATGTGACGGTTATCGACCCGGAGCTTAGCTGGACCGTAGATGAAAAGAAATTTTATACCAAGGGGTCCCATTCACCATTTGTGGGCCGTACACTGAAGGGCAAGGCTATAAAGACCTTCGTGGATGGTCAGCTGGTAATGGATAATGGGGAGATTTTGGAGGTGTAATTTTGAAGGGAAAGCTTATTTTAGAGGACGGCAGCGTATTTACTGGCGACCTGTTAAATGATTATACAGCCACCGGCGAGGTGGTATTTAATACCGGTATGACCGGCTATCAGGAAATTCTTACGGACCCTTCCTATTGCTGTCAGATTGTTACCCTGACCTTCCCATTGGTGGGCAATTATGGGGTAGCAGATAAATTCATGCAGTCCCGTAAATCCTTTGTTAATGGGTTTATTATCGGGGAGCTGTGCACGGAAGGAAGCAACTGGCAAAAGGAAAATGAGTTGGCCAAGTTCCTTAACGACCAGAAAATTCCGTGTCTTTATAACGTGGATACTCGGGCAGTTACCCGCCATATTCGTTCCATCGGTTGTATGAAGGGCATTATCATAGCTGATGATGCACCACAGAGCGAGATTGATAAGCTCATGGCTGTGCCGATTAAGCTGGATGTGGTGGCCGAGGTTACTACCCCGGAACAATACGTAATGGACAATGATGGTCCTCATGTGGTGGTAATGGATTTCGGCATTAAGCAGAATATCCTGAATTCCCTCCATAACCTTGGCTGCAAGCTGACGGTAGTGCCGGCTGATACCAAGGCCGATGCCATTATGGCCATGAATCCCGATGGAATATTCCTTTCCAATGGCCCTGGGGACCCTAAGGATGTACCGGAGGTCATTGAAGAGGTAAAGAAACTCATTGGCAAAAAGCCAATGTTTGGCATTTGTCTGGGACATCAGCTGATTTCCTTGGCTCTAGGTGCCAATACTTATAAATTAAAATTTGGTCATAGAGGCTCCAACCAGCCAGTTAAAAACCTTCTGAATGGCCAACCAACTTTCCTGATGGTTCTATTTCGGAACCATTAACATCCCAAACTATTGATGTGTTATCTTTTGATGATGTAACTAAGTGTTTACCGTCATCACTAAAACTAAGGGAATTAATTAAATCAGTGTGTCCATCAAGGTGTCTAACACATTTATAATTTTCAGTATCCCATACATCAGCCCAAACAGAATCAGTATTCGTAACAATAAAACTACTATCGCTGCTATACTTAGCGGTCGTAATAGAGTCTGATATATGTAAAGATATTATTCCTTTTTCTTCTAAAGAATCAACCGCATATACTTTTGCACATCCATCTTGAGAAGCAATGCCAAACAGATAACACGTTTTGAAAATGTTTGACAGCTTTTGTAAATACTCGACTTTACGCACAATCACGAAAAGTAAGGGTTTGTACGGTAAAAGGCAACTTATGTAAAAAGGCAGCACTAGTCTCCCGACGATGAAACCGCTGGACTAACAGTCATTCTATTAGATATCCATTTACGACAAAAAGCCTTCCGATCATTCGGAAGGCTTTATTCTTAACTGTTGATCGCCATGTCCTCGTCCCAGTATTTCTTCTTTTGGCCGAGCATAAACATTATATCGTCATCACTGAACA
>CACZYN010000180.1 GCA_902785445.1 uncultured Anaerovibrio sp. | reverse complement strand
ACAGGGATAACTGCAAAGGCAAATTTTGATATAGGATCACCAAAGCCATAAATCAGGCTTTGAAGAACAATAAACAACGCAGCCCGTACCGGTGTCATATTTAATCACCTCGCGTGTAAGTATAGCATATATTATTACTCCATTCTACAGCCAAGTACGACAGTACAATACAAAATTAATATAAAATTTTTCTTGACCTTTGCTGATTTCCTGTTATAAACAACTTAATCTTTTTTACCTACTATATTAGTATGTTTTAGGTGTATTGATGTTAGTATGATTTTTTATTTTTATTGAAATATAATATAAACAAAGCTAAATACATTATGCCTCGTAAGGGGGAATTATCTTATGACCAAAGAAAAAGCAGTTGAGCAGTTGGTCGACTTAGGCATGACTAAAGACGAAGCAATAAAAGAAGTCAATGATATTTGTAATACTGGAATTGACCTTGAACATCAGATAGATTTTATTACTAGAACTACTAAAATAAGGCCGGCTATGTTCATTGATGGCTCAGATGGGCCGTGTTATATACCACAGGGCCGTCTTGGACCATATCCGGACGTCGACAAAGATAGAAGCCGTTAAATTATGCCAAGCTACAAAAAGATGTAGGTGATTATATGCAGGATAGATATGCTGGTGATGTAGGGGATTATGGGAAAATCGGAGTATTAAAATTCTTGCAGGCTCAGGGATTTACCATCGGTATTAATTGGTATCGTGTTCCAGTTCTAGATAACGAAAAGAAGGAAGATGGAACATATAAGAAGCTTGATGGTAAATATCTTATTCCGCCCCCAATATGGGAATGTGATCCCCAGCTTGCGGAAATTCTTACCAACATAGCACAAAGTAAAAAGCGTTCTGTGGCTGAAATACAGAAAGCAGATTTAGTCCCTGGAGCTATTTATTATGACGATTATCTTACCCTTGATGGCCGTCATGAGTGGCATGAGAAGGCTTTGAAAAGATTTAAGGATGTAGAGCTTGTATTTATGGATCCGGACAATGGCCTGCTGGTTAAGTCTGTGGGCAAAGGTTCGGCCAGAAGTATTAAATATGTTTTTTATGAAGAAGTGAAGGATTATATAGACGCCGGAAAGAGTGTTCTGGTTTATAACCACAGATGTAGAAAGCCGGAAAAGAAGTATTTTGATGACATTAAAGATAGGCTGTATGATAATGTTAAAATCAATACAGGCCTGATACAAACCATAACCTTTTCTAAGGGAACCACACGGGATTACATTGCTATTCCTGCTAGCAAGAAACATTGTGATATGTTCAAGGCTGCATTTGATGATATGAGAGAAAATATGTGGGGGAAACTTGGGGCATGCAGATAATTTATTTTATTGATATAATATAAATATCACCTGAACCGGAACAGGCTTAGTAAGTGGTCTTGGCGCCTGGCTTTTTACCTCTCTACTTAATCGGCATCATTACCAGGAGTGATGGACGGCAGCTGACCTCGCCGCTTGTGTGGGTGATACTAGTAATAAAACAAGTCTATTTTTGATAAACATTTGAATAAATAGCTTACTTATGCTATTATATCGGTGAACAGAGATGTTCGCCGACCATTACGGCTAGAATATAATGGACGTGTATGTATAGCCTCCGTAGACGACGGGGCTTAAATGTAGAATATCGTCTACATGTAAGGCGGAGGGTGCTGTTAAGTACCTTCCGTTTTCATTTATAGGGGTATGTTTTATGAAAATTGTTTCAATAAAAAAAGACTTACTAAATTGTTATAAAAAAATTGATAGTGAAGTATTAGATAAACATGGGCGACCTTGTCTCTTGATTCTGAGGCTTAAATATAAGGGGAAGAAAAGAATGTTTGCTATACCTTTTAGATCAAATATTCCTAGTAATGTTCCCAAAATCCATTATTTTGCTTTGCCGCCGAGGCCGTCCACCAAAAAGAACCATAGACACGGCCTGCATTATATAAAAATGATGCCCATAACTAAGATGTTCTTAGAACGGTATAGATTGGACTCACCTGCATCAATTTTGTATAACTCAATATTGGAAAGAAATAAGAAGAGGATTATCGAAGAATGCCAAAAATATCTTGATTTATACGAAAAGGGTCAATGCCCTTCTTATTGTACATCAATTGATAAATTGATTGTTGCATTGGAAGAAATGGAGCATAACTAATCGGATAAATGTTCTAAAATTTCAAGCGTATTGTTCAGAAATACAATAGTATATATAAAGTAGAAATGCCAAAGGTTACACCGCATATTTGCAGACATACCTATTGCTCCAATATGGCCAAATCAGGAATGAATCCAAAGACATTGCAGTATCTTATGGGGCACTCAGAAATTGGAGTTACATTAAATGTCTATACCCATGTCGATTTTGATGACGCTAAGACTGAGGTGGAAAGAATTAGTACACTCTAAAAAGATGGTATATATTGTGACGCTCTCAGATGCGTTTTACGGCCGATTTCAAATCAAATAGGTAGAATCATACTAGCCGGGATTTAAACCCGGCTTTTTTATGCGTATAAGTGACAATTTATAAAAAATAATAGTGAAAAATATTTAAGTTTTACCACTTTTAATTGGAGTTTTTGAAAAGGGGTGAAAACACCAAAGCCTTGGTATTACTGAAAAAGGGTCAGTGGAAACGAGTTTGAGTTTTACCACTTTTTTACCACTCATATACACGCAAATATAATCTTTAATCATACATAGCTGCTCTCAAATGAGGGCAGTTTTTATTTTGGCCGCTTACAAGAAGCCCAAACCACGACATAATGGTGGTGAGGAGGTCATGTTATGAAAGATTATAAAGCTATTGAACAGGCTAAGGCCACATACTTGGCAGGAATGAGAGTTCGTTTAGTCAAGATGGATGATATCCAAGCACCGCCGATTGGCACCGAGGGTACGGTAAAAGGCGTGGATGACATCGGTTCGGTTATGGTGGCCTGGGATAATGGCTCAGGACTTAGTGTGGTTCTGGGCGAGGATGAGATTGAGGTGGTGAAATAATGAGAGTATGTCCGATTTGTGGTAAGAAGTATGACAGTTATCCGGCATTGTCAAGAAAAGATAACTGTACTAAGATCTGTCCTGATTGTGGTACTAGGGAAGCAGTGGAGGTGTATACGCTTTATTCTCAGGAAGGTGACATCACCTTCATAATGGAGGATAAGAAGAATATAACCTCGGTAGTGGGCTTCTATTTCGGGGAGCCGGATGAAGAGGCAACAAGGATATTCCGAGGAAAGCTGACAGCGGAGTTTGAGTAAGTCTTTTAGAGAATCCCTTAGAGATGGTTTAATGTTGTAGGTTTACAATACATTCATCGTTAAGCTGATTTAGACGATAATCGTTATATTTGTATCAAAGTACCGCTCCTACGGGATACCTTAATAACTAGTTTGATACAAAGAAAATCCCCTCAAATGCCTGTTATTGGGCTTTGAGGGAATTTAGCTGTTTGGAGTAGAGGTCTTATAGGGGATAAGAAATATCTGATTTGAGTGATTGAATACGGAGTTAACGATAAAAAGGATATTTAGCCAGTGGTGTAGAAATTAAAAAAAACCAGTGTCAGGAGATAAGCTATATGATAACAGTAAACCTATATTACAAGGGAATAAACGGAGCGGCGAGAGCTTTTGCCAACGAGATGGAGTCAAGTGGTATGACGAGAAATTCACGGCGGCATTTGAGCAACTGCTAAATAAAGTAATAGAATTCCAATAAGTTGTTCTTATTGGAAATTATAAAAATACAGACCGCGAGATCATTGATTTTACTGGTTTCGCGGTCTGTTTTAGTTTGGCGTTTTTACCTGAAAATCAAGTTCCTTGTGCCTGGATAATGGTTTCCAGCCTGCTTTGGTGAATTCCCATGAAATCTTGTTGGAGCTGCTCCAGGTTGAGCAGAAGCCTCAATAAATTATAGATTGACCGTCCTTTGGCATATCATAATTAGTTACATTACGTTCGGCAAGGTTGCCCTTTAGTGTATGGCGGGTGAGTGCGGCATGGGCAACATTATCCAGATGCGTCAGATACAGTCTGGCGTTAGGCACAGTCTTGGCAACGCAGTGGACATCTTCGGCATCCATGATTAGTCGGCCATTTTCCACCGTCTCGGCGGCACAGCAGTTGAGTGCTACGACTTCCGGTTTCCAACGCTTCAAGGAGTCGGCTACTGCGGAATACCATAACGTATCACCGGCTAGATAAAAGTTTTTTTCCATTTCGCTTTCAAACATTATCCCCATTGCATCACCACAGGGATTTACTGTGCCATGGAGAGCTGGTACCTTGGTCAGCTTTGCTTGGCCAAACAGCATGCCTGCGTCGGAAAGTACGGTCACATCGTGGAAGCCGGATTTTTTGAAGACAGTGGCATCTGCTTCATTTTGGCAAATTACAGGCACATTCTTGTCCAAAGGTGCGCCCACAGTACCATCCATGGACATATCGATGTGGTCGGGATGGATATGCGTTACCAGATAATAATCAATTCCGGCGAGTATTTCTTCCATTGGCATGGGAAGGTCATAGAAGGGCATAGGCAAATGCTCCTTCATTTCATCCGGCACATGATAAGGCTTGCCGGGAACATCGACGAAGGAAAACTGGTGCTTGGGCATCAGCCACGGGTCAATCAGGAAAGTTTTGTCGGCATATTCAAGGCGGTTGGTGGCATTGCGGATTTGTGTCAATTTCATGGTCATGTCTCCTTTTTTGTAAACTATGAATTGCTTTATCTAATTTATGCTTCTAGTATAATGCTCATATTGAGGTACAACAAGCAAGGAAATTCTCTTTTGACGCAATAAAAAGGTTGCTGTAAAATAATAGGAGGGGAGATTTGATGAATCAGAAGCAAATGGAATATTTTCTCGAAGTATATAGGCAAGGCAATATTCAAAGTGCCGCAGATAAGCTCTACGTGTCGCGGCAAGGTGTCAGTAAGATGCTTAAGACTTTGGAGGAAGAACTAGGGCAGCTGCTCTTTATCCGTAATCCGCATGGCCTTGTTCCTACTGACTATGCCAATGCACTGTTACCGCATGTGCAGCGGCTGCTGGCAGAATATCGGAGCATTGCGAGCATGAGCACATTGGCGTCCCAATCCAAAAGCGTGGTGACTATATATGCGCTTGATCACATTATGGCTTACTTGGGGGCAGAGTTCCTTTTGAATTTTCACCATGCATACCCAGATATTATTCTCAGCACTGTGGATACGACAGATGATGCAGCCTTGAAGGGCGTGCTGGAAAAGCAATGCAACTTTGCCATTGTCACAGGAGAAGCTGACAAAAATCGTTTCGAAGCTGAACCACTGTTCTTTTCACGGTACTGCGCGCGGCTCCATCGCCAGCATCCGCTGGCCGGCAGAGAAAAAATTGATTATGCGGATCTGGAAGGCGCGCGCATCGTCAGCAAGGGGCGGGCCTATCAATGTTTCAGACATAATATTGATAAATATATACTATTGCCAGGATTAAATGTTGACATTGTAGCCGAAACTGCCGATGAAATGATTATCACCGACCTGATTCTTCGGCATCAGGCTATAAACCTTAGCTATGATTACTCTGCTGTACTGAATAATCACCCGGATATAATTTCAAAGCCATTAGGCACAGGCGATGATATTGGTCAAACCGTATATCTTGTCTGGGATAAATCTACAGTTCTTACTCAGGCTAGCCAAAACTTCCGTTCCTTCCTACTGAAATGGTTACCTGCAAATGGTAAAGATAAAGTTGTCTGGCCTGTGTGACAAATAATCAGTTGAGGATGATGAGAAATTCACTCAGGCGTTTGAACAACTGCTGGACAAAGTAATAGACTTCCAATAAAGCCACCTTATCGGAAGGTATAAAAATTCATCCCCCGGAAACAGCATCACTGCTGCTTTCGGGGGATTTTGTGTTTTTAGGGAAATTTTGGAATTTGGAGGTGGGGTGAATAGGGAATACAGGAAAATGAGAAGATATTCATAGAAAGATTTAGCTCATGCCTCCACGTTGAGAGCGTAGCACTAATTAACAGAAAATAAAAATGCCATAACCCCTTGTCCTATAAGCCTTAACGGCATATTTGAGACATATAAGAATAAGGAATAATGCTGTGCCAGAAAGACAGTATTTTAGTGATTTTCAGCAAGGCAGCATACTCAAAACGATAGTTGGGTATGTTGCCCTGCTGATTTTTTGCATTAGGGTAGAGTATGTGGTACTGCTATTGGCATAGTTGGGAATGTGGGGACGATGTTGCTCTGAAACTATAAACATATCTACTCTAGAACGGGCATGGTTACTGGGGCGGGATTGATATGTTTATGGCACCTAGCCTTTTTTATAAGTTGGGAATGTGGGAGTGCTAGAATGTGGAGATGATGTTAGAATGTAGAGTAGTGCATAATGGATAAGCTTGGATATGATGTGGAACTGACATATAATAAAAATGATGCATATTGATGCTGTGACAAATCGCAGTTTGTCGGGATGAACGTTGGAGCATAAAACCGGAAGTTAATCGTACAAATTCAAGTTTGTAGAGATAATGTGTTAGCGTGTTATACCGGAAGTTATGATATGTGTGCTTGACACAAATACTCCTATATGGTAGTATAAAACTACGATATAGGAGTATTTAATTATGAAGACAAATGGTGGATTTCTTGTTACAAAAATAAAACAGCTGGGTGATCGTATATTTGAAAGGATACTGGCAGAAAAAAACATTGATGCATT
>CACZYN010000179.1 GCA_902785445.1 uncultured Anaerovibrio sp. | reverse complement strand
TTTACAAAATCATTAAGCCGGTCTTTTACAGGAGCCAAACCTGCTACCAATTCTTCAATGATAGTAGCCACAGGTTTGATATCATCAAACATACCGGAAATCTGACCAATCATTACGGAGCCATTTTCCACATCGCCCTTATGAGTGGCCAAATTCAACCGGCCTGCACCGAACTTCTCCAGCTCTTCAATGCTGGCCTGTCTAGCTTCCATTTCTGCATATTCCCGGGTCATTTTGTTGCTGATAACCCGTACAGGATGGCCAGTGGAACGACCAGTAACTACTGTGGAACGATCCTTAGCCTTCAGTACAAGATTTTTGTAGTTTTCATGAGCAATACATTCCTCGGAAACTACAAATCTGGAACCCATCTGTACACCGGAAGCACCCAAAGCAACCGCTGCAGCAATTCCACGGGAATCACCAATACCACCGGCAGCAATTACCGGAACATCAACGGCATCAACAACCTGTGGAACCAGTGCCATAGTAGTGATATCACCAATATGACCGCCAGACTCAGTACCCTCAGCAATAACTGCGTCAACACCGGAACGAACCAAACGCTTAGCCAGTGCTACGGAAGCAACTACCGGGATAACCTTAGTACCAATTTCCTTCAAAGCAGGCAGGTATTCTGCTGGATTTCCAGCACCAGTAGTAACTACTGGAACCTTTTCATCAACAACTACCTGCATAACCTCCTTAACAAAAGGAGACATCAGCATGATATTTACGCCAAATGGCTTGTCAGTACGCTGCTTGGTCTTCTGAATTTCTGCTCGGAGAATATCAGGTGGCATATGGCCGGCACCAATGATACCCAGGCCACCAGCATTGGATACAGCTGAAGCCAGCTCCGCTGTACCAATCCATGCCATCCCACCCTGGAAAATAGGGTATTTAATATTTAACATCTTACAAATTGGATTTGCCTCAAACATGTTAATCCTCCTTAGACCATCTGATTATGCATGATGCCCAGGTCAGGCCTGCGCCGAAACCAGATAGTGCTATTATATCGCCTTTCTTAAAGCGCTTCTCAGCAGCAGCCTCAGCCAATGCAATCGGTATGCAGGCCGCTGACATGTTTCCATACTTTTGAATATTTACTACAACCTTTTCCATTGGCATAGCCAACCGTTTAGCTGCGGACTGGATGATGCGGATATTGGCCTGATGTGGTACCAGCCAATCGATATCCTCCTTGGCCATTCCAGCCCATTCCAGAGACCGCTTTACAGTATTCCCCATCGCCTTTACAGCAAATTTGAATACTTCCTTACCATTCATATGAATGAGATTTAATCGCTGGTCTATGGATTCCTTGCTCACTGGCATCAGACTGCCACTGGAAGGAATCTGTATGGCGTCGCCACCGGAACCATCACTTCCCAAATCAAAACCGAGAATACCGTATCCTTCTTCAACGGGACCCAACACTGCGGCTCCGGCACCATCACCGAACAATACGCAGGTGTTGCGATCTTCCCAATTTATGTATTTGGAAAGGGTTTCTGCACCAATCACCAAAGTTTTCTTATATGCACCACACTGAATGAACTGTGCTGCTACTGTCAACCCGTACGCGAAACCGGAGCATGCTGCCGACAAATCAAATGCCGCGGCTTTTTTTGCCCCCAGCCGTTCCTGTATCATACAAGCCGTAGAAGGAATAATTCTATCTGACGTCAGGGTTGCTACAATAATTAAATCCAGGTCTGCCGGAGATACCTTGGCGTCCTTCAAGGCCATTTCAGCAGCCTTAATTGCCAAATCTGATGTAGCTTCATCATCAGCAGCAATACGACGTTCTTTAATACCAGTTCTCTCAGTAATCCACTCATCACTTGTATCAACAATCTTTTCCAAGTCTTTATTGGATAATATCTTTTCTGGGAGATAATAACCTGTACCAAGTATTCCTGCGTTAATTTGTTTCGCTGTCATTCTTGAGCATCTCCTCCTTCTCTATACTGTCCCTAATGCGTTCTACCACATTACTCTTAACATATTCATTGGCGACATTTATCGCACTGCAAATAGATTTTGCTGCGGATGAACCGTGGCATATTATACAGCAACCATTAACACCCAGTAAAGGTGCCCCGCCGTATTCAGAAACATCCAGACGTTTGCCCAGCTTCTTCAGGGCCGGCATAACCAAAAAGGCCCCCAGCTTAGCAAATATACCACCGCTCTTAATTGCATCCTTAATAAGGTTGAACAATGTAACTGCCAAACCCTCTGCAAATTTTAGCACAATATTCCCAACAAATCCATCACAAATTACTACATCAGCCATACCAGTTGGTATATCACGGCCTTCAACATTTCCAATGAAATTTATAGAACTCATGCCTTTCAGCATGGGATATGTGGTCTGAACCTTCTTATTACCCTTGGTTTCTTCTTCCCCGACATTCAAAAGTCCTACCTTAGGATTATCAATGCCGTAAACATATTGACTGTAAATGGAACCCATAAGGGCCATTTCGGTCAAATCCTTAGGCTTACTATCTACTATTGCACCGGAATCCAACAGGAGAACCAGTCCATCAGAAGTAGGCAACGGCGTAGCTATTGACGGTCTGTCCACTCCCTTGATAGTACGAAGGAACAATGTCGCAGCCGTAGTTGCCGCACCAGTGCTGCCGGCGGACAATACAGCATCACATTCGCCATTCTTCACCAGCTTAGTGGCCACCACCAGACTGGAATCCTTTTTCTTACGCACGGCATCCACAGGATGCTCGCCCATTTCAATGATCTCAGTAGTGTGGTGAATTTCAATATTCTTTATATCTAAGGCATTATTGGCCTTTAATTCTGCTTCAATCTGTGGTTTGTCCCCAACCAGCACGATTTCACAATCATATTTCTTTGCGGCTTCAATTGCCCCCAAAACTATCTGCTTGGGAGCATAATCTCCACCCATTGCATCTACTGCGAGTTTCAATTCCAAGCCTCCTATTTGCCGTCAGCCAATGAAACCACTATAAATTTGGCTCTAAACACTTCTTCTTTGTCATTTCTTGTCTTTACCCAGACAAAAAACTTGTTACAGCGCTGGCGTATAACTTCCGCCTTCGCCACCAGCATTTCGCCGATTTTAACCGGTACCTTATATTTTATATTTGCCACACCAGTAACCGCCATAGGAGCATTTATCAATGCCAGAGCCAAGGAATTGGCCTGGGAGAATATATAATGTCCTTTGGCAATCTGATTTTTGGCAAATACCATATCCTCAGTAACCTTCAACAAAGAAACACCGGTGTGACCTGGATTAAGCTCAATGAGCTCTCCCACCAAGTCATCCTTTTCTATAGTGGTCACCTTGTCATGAGCCTTCTCTGCAACCTTGCGTATCCGTTCACGCACTTCAGGAATCCCCAGCTCGGTACGATCCAGACGTATGGTCTGTATACTTACATTCAATAGCTTGGATAATTCCTCATCTGTCAAAAAAGGCTTTTCATGGACTTGACGCTTTAGAATTTCATGTCTTTCCTTTTTTTTCACACGGGCCATTTTGCTCACCTTATAACAACACCATCATCATAACATAAAACGGCAAAACATTCCAAACGTTGCTAATTGTCAGATTAACAAATGAATTCATCCCTTAACCCATCAATCCCTTTGGTAACCTGACACAACGCAACATACCTTGTTAGCACTGTTTCTGCAAAAATTAGTACCACCTGCTACTAACTTATATGATTATATATAGTTTTGTTATAAAAGGCAAGAAAAATATTATCAGCTACTAAATGTTTGAATTTTTAATACACTTTTAACCATTAAAAATGAGCAGGCCTTAAGCCTGCCCATTTAACAGTCAATTATTCAGCCGCGGAAATAACTTCCTTGCCATCATAATAACCACACTCTGTGCAAACATGATGAGGCATCTTTGGCTCGTGGCACTGTGGGCACTCTACGAAACCAGGAACCTCCAACTTCCAGTTGGCACGACGGGAATCACGACGAGCCTTAGACATTTTACGCTTTGGTACTGCCATTCAGGATACACCTCCTTAACGAAATACTCTCAATAAATATAGAATTATTTCTTAATCAATAATTGCTGCAATGCCGCCAGTCTTGGGTCAATAACGGTACGGTCACAGCCACAATCGCCATGATTGAGGTTTGCACCACACTTCAGGCACAGACCGCGACAATCAGCGTTGCATATATTATTTAACGGCTGATC
>CACZYN010000178.1 GCA_902785445.1 uncultured Anaerovibrio sp. | reverse complement strand
GCCTGTGGTGTATGTCCGTCCCTAAAAGCCCAGGTGGTTGATTACAAGCGAAATGGGGTGAAGTCCCATGTATAAATATCGGGCTCAGCTCACCAAGGGTGACGAGATACGCTACATTTCCCATTTGGATTATGCGGGAGTGATGGAGCGGGCCATCCGGCGGGCCAAGCTGCCAGCGGCCTATAGTGAGGGATTTAATCCGCATTTGAAGATGTCTTTCGCATCCCCTTTGTCTTTGGGGGTGACCAGCGACGCAGAATATATGGATTTTGAACTCACCAAGCCCCTGTGCCAGCCGGAGGTTTTTGATAAACTAAGCCAGGCTCTGCCACCGGGCATAAAGCTCATAAGGGTAAAGCCGGTAAAGGAGCCTAAGCCTTGTGAAGGAAAAAAGCATAAGGCCCTTATGGCCGAGGTGGAACAGGGAATATATGATATCAAGGTTCCTCTTATCGGTGCTTGGGAGAAGGCAGTGCAAGCTGTTAAGCAGTTTAATGGTGTTAAGGAAATAAATTATCATCGGGTTACCCCAAAGAAAACCCGGGATATAGAAGTAAAGCAGTATATGCTGGAGCCGATAACAATCGGCCTGGTGGATACTTGGGTAGAACTGGACATGAAAATTGCCATTACCCAGTCTGGCAGTATAAAACCAGCGGAGATATTGGAATTGCTGGTAAAGGAATACGATTTGCCAGCGGATTTGGGCAAAGCCCGGATAAACCGCAGCCAGCTGCTGGGACAGGGCAAGCCACTGATTGATTTGGTCTAAGAGAAAGGAGGGCACGCCGTGAAAACTATATACGTTAATGTAATGCCGGAAGAAACCCGCATGGCTATGGTGGAAGACGGCGAGCTCACCGGACTGGAGCTGGAACGAACCAATCATGCCCATCTGGTAGGCAATATCTACAAGGGGCAGGTACAGAATGTCCTCAAGGGGATGCAGGCTGCCTTTGTGGATATCGGCCAAAGCAAGAATGCTTTTCTGTACGTGGGCAATGGCAAGGTGCCTACAGAAGCCAAAGCCCATTCTCCCCGGGAAAATATTACTGTAGGCCAGGATGTTATGGTGCAGATCATCAAGGATGAGGTGGGTACCAAGGGTCCTCGGGCCACCATGCATCTTTCTATTCCGGGGCGGCATGTGGTATTGATGCCCAATTCGGCCTACATCGGTATATCCCATCGTATTGAGGATGAGACTGAAAGACAGCGGCTCCATGATATTGTGGAGGCTGTTTGCCCGGAGAATATGGGGATAATTATCCGTACAGCGGCAGCAGGGCAGCCGGCGGAAAGTATTATCAGTGATATTAAATATTTGGTCCGGGTCTGGGAGGAAATTTCTGCCAAGGCCAAGCGGCCGGGGCATACGGCTATTTTATACCGGGATGCGGATTTGGTAATTCGGATTGTCAGGGATTATTTCACTGCTGATGTGGATAAAATGGTCATTGATGATGAAAGGATGTATCAACGGGTTTTGGCCCTGGTAAAGCAGGTGTCCCCGGAGAGTGCGGACAGGATTGAACTGTACTCTGGCTCGAATATATATGGTGATTATGGTATTTCGGAGGCCATAAGCGGTTTAAACAGCCGGATTGTGGAATTAAAATCCGGGGGATTTTTGGTCATCGATAAGACCGAGGCTATGACGGTTATTGATGTAAATACCGGCAGCTTTGTGGGGGATTTGAACCTGGCGGATACGGTCTATAAGCTGAATATTGAAGCGGCGGATGAGATTATGCGTCAGCTGCGCCTGCGGGATATTGGCGGTATGATCCTGGTGGACTTCATTGATATGGAAAGCGATAGTCAGAATGAGGATTTATTACAGAGACTAAGGGAGCTGGCTGCAGATGACCGGTCCAAAACTAACGTGGTGGATATTACCGCTCTGGGCTTGGTGGAAATTACCCGGCGCAAGTCCCGGAAAAATTTGGGAAGCCTCCTTTATTGCCAGTGTCCTTCCTGTCAGGGAACTGGTACCATAATGTCACCGGAAAGCATCGCCATCAAGGTATGCCGGGATATTAGGCGGGTGGAAGCCAACAAACATGCCCCGGATGGTTATGTGCTGAAGCTGCATACGCAGGCGGCCAATGAAATCAAGGCCATGGACAGCTTCGCTCTGCTCAAAAAAGAGTTGGGAGTTGAGGTTAAAGTAAAGGCCTCCCGGGAAATAATGCCCGGCTGTTATAATTTAACTCAGAATTAAAAAAACATGTTGCATTATTAACTGCCTTATGATAAACTATCACACGGTGTAATTAGAAAACGCACGCCAGAGGACGATTGCCCTGTGCCCAAAGTGGTGGCGCAACCGGATGAGGCTGGCGGAGGAAAAGAAAACAGGAGGTGCACCATTATGTCAGTTGTTTCTATGAAACAGTTATTAGAGGCCGGTGTTCATTTCGGACATCAGACCAGAAGATGGAACCCTAAAATGGCTAAGTACATCTTCACCGAGCGCAATGGTATCTATATCATTGATTTGCAGAAGACCGTAAAGAAGGCTGAAGAGGCTTACAACTTCGTTCGCAGCGTTGCTGAAGAAGGCAAGTCCATTCCTGCCACTTTGCAGTACGTTGGAATCTACCTGCTTTCGCTCATATTCGGTGGCTTCGGGCCAATTTTTAGCCTTATCTCCAACACATTCAGCCGCCGCGACGAATTTGAAGCGGACAAATTTGCCGTTACCACCTGTGCCGAAAGAGAAGCACTTGTCTCTGCCCTAATCAAGCTGAACAAGGAAAACCTTAGCCAGATTCAAGTTCCTACTATATATAGCATCTTTAACTACAGCCACCCGCCGCTCTTGGAACGCATAAAGGCCATAAAGACCGCAAAGGACGCAAAGGCATAAAGAATGAACAAAAAACACTCGATTTATTCTTAAATTTGGTGTATACTATTTAGCAAAGACCATTTTGGGGGAAGATAAAAAATGAATTCACCTGCTTCGATTACAAATAACTACACAGACATTGCCGAGGCCAAAACCAAACTCCCGCTTGGAAAAATGCTCGTTCTTGGCATTTTTGCCGGAGCATTCATTGCCTTTGGTGCCATAGGAAGCCAAATAGCCGCATTCGGCGTACAGCCCGCTGCATTGGGGCGCATGCTTAGCGCAGCAGTCTTCCCAATAGGACTTATGCTTGTCCTTGTTGCCGGAGCAGAGCTTTTTACCGGTAACTGCCTTATAATCGTTTCTGTCCTGGAAAAGAGGGCAACCCTTTCTGGACTCTTGCGCAACTGGCTCTTTGTCTACCTTGGAAACCTTATTGGCGGAGTTGCAGTTGCAGCCCTTGCTGTTTACGGCCACGTCTTTGACATGTACAACTGCGAGCTTGCAAAGGTTGCTGTAACCACAGCCGTAAGCAAAGTAAACCTTGACTTTCTGGATGCATTCATAAAGGGTATTCTTTGCAACGTCCTGGTCTGCGGTGCGGTCTGGGTGTCTTTTGCAGCGGATGAACTTGCGGGAAAAGTCCTGGCACTCTTCCTTCCAGTTTCGCTTTTTGTACTCTGCGGATTTGAACACTGCGTTGCAAACATGTACTTTGTACCGGCAGGAATCCTTTCTTCCATTGAATACAAGATTCCAATCGAAAGCATTGGTGCAGTTTCCTTTATGGGCTACGATGTAGAAGGCGCCCTTGCCCTGCTGCTTAAATTCCTCTACAAAAACCTTCTCCCGGTAACGCTCGGAAACATCTTTGGCGGTGCAATAATTCTGGGACTTGGCTACTGGTTCGTCTACTACCAGAGCTGCCGCGACAAATAATGCCAAAAAAAACAGGGTATGCAGACTTACCCCTGCACACCGGAACAGTTCCCAAGTGGCTTGCAGACAGAATGCGTGACTTGGGAACTCAAATCATAGAAGCACTTCTTATTGAATACGGCCGCAAAGAAGTACTGCGCCGTCTAAGCGACCCCCTCTGGTTCCAGAGCCTTGGAGCTGTCCTTGGCATGGACTGGCATTCATCAGGAATCACAACAAGCGTAATGTATGCCCTAAAGCGTGGAATCAATGCCCGCGCAAAAGAATTTGGGCTTGTTATATGCGGAGGAAGGGGCAAATACTCCCGCGAAACACCCAGCCAGCTTGAATACATGGGAGAGCACACAGGCCTAGACTCAGCCCCCCTAATCCGGGCAAGCAAGCTATGCGCAAAAGTAGACAACACCGCAGTCCAAGACGGATTCCAGCTTTACCTGCACAACTTTATCCT
>CACZYN010000177.1 GCA_902785445.1 uncultured Anaerovibrio sp. | reverse complement strand
TCTTGAACTATCTTCAATTTGAAGTCAGCACTGTATTTTGCCATAAAAAGACCCCCATAAGTTAGATTACTTAGTCTAACTTATGGGGGTCTCTACACTATGACAAGTGTAGTTTTTTATTGCTTTCTTATTTGGCGGACCAAGGCCTTATTTAAAGTGGATGATTTCCACATCCTTGTAATCAACCACATCTACTCCCTCAATGGTTACGCTGGTTCCTTCTGACCACATATCATCCAAAACATAATCCGGTACATAGCGGATGGTTCCCCAGCGACCGGCATTACGACGTTTTGCTTCATCCAGACCAACGGAATTGAAGTTTATGATTAAAGTTTCATACCTGTACTGGTGAGCTAAATCCTTAACATAGTTTATCAAGTATTTGCTCATAAAGGTGGCGTCAAAAAAAGTAACACCTCCATTTTTCATACGGGATTTTAAAAGTTCATAGCTCAGTTTCCAGGCCTTCTCGGAAACCTTTTGGTTGATTTCATAATATCCCTGTGGAAGCATTATAGGGTTGGACAACAGCAGTCGAAGCTTATCTAGGGAAATGGCGTAATCCTCCACCTGATTCTTTTGTAGCCAGGTGCTTTTTCCGGTGCCTGGCACTCCCCTTAGCATCACCACAATATTGTCCCGCAAATTTATTTCCACTAAATCCCCTCCTGGTCCCGCTAGGGAATCCTTCACACCAATATTATTACTTTTTATAGAGCACGTCCACCAAAGCCTGCATGTATTGTGGAATATCCGGTGGTCGTCTGGCGGAAACAATATTTCCGTCCACCACGCATGGTTCGTCTAACCAAATGGCTCCGGCGTTGGTCAGATCGTCCTTAATACCGGGGGTGCTGGTAACCTTCCGGTCCTTTAGAACATTGGCGGAGGCCAGTACCCACCCAGCATGGCAGATTTGACCAATTAGCTTGTTGTCCTTATTCATTGCTGCCACCAGCTCCAATACCTTAGGAAAACGACGTAGCTTATCAGGCGCCCAGCCACCTGGCACGAGAATGCCGTCGTACTCCTGGGCATTTACTTCATTGAAGGACATGGTTACTTCACAGGGAACTCCGTATTTGCCACGGTAGAGACCAGGTGTCTCCGCGACTAAATCAACTTGGGCACCGGCCTCCCGCAGCCGCATTACCGGACACCATAGCTCTAAATCCTCGAAATCGTTGCTGACCAGTTGTAATACTTTCTTCATAAGGAACCCCCTTTTATATATTGATAATACAATTATTTTACTTCAACAGCCAATATTTTCTCAATGGCCCCAGGTTTTTCCTGGAATAGTTCCAGTACCAGTCCGTCAGGCAGCTGAAGCCATTTTTCCGGCTTTCCTTCCAGGTGTTTCACGCCTTCATAGGTGAGCATTTCCTGGATAGTTGCCTGAAAATCCGGAACAACAATCCCCAAATGGTGACCTTGTCCAGCTTTAGGATTTTCCGGGGAAGCCACTAACTGTAAGCCACCCTTTAACCATACTTGTTGCAATTTTCCGTCCTTTTCCTTGCGCCTGGTTTCCGTCATACCCAGGACTGTTTCAAAGAATTCCATGCTCCAGTCAATATCCGCCACGGTAACAGCGGCGTGTTCCAGATATGCTTGCTTCTTTTCCATGGGGTCTCCTTTCTGTTGGCGATGAACAATTATTCTCTGTCTATATATTATGATGTTAATTGTTTTCGTGCAAGCCCAATATTATCAGCGGATAAGCTTTGCCACAGTGGCGGTAACAGCGTTTATTAAATCTTTTGGGGATAGGAGAAGCTGCTGACCACGAATGCCGGCGCTTATGGCAATGGTGGCAAAATTTCCGGCGGATTCATCCAAGTAAACGGGATAATTCTTCTTGGCGCCCAAAGGAGAACAGCCACCGCGGACATACCCTGTCAGTCCCAGCACTTCTTTTAAGGCCACCATTTCTACGCTTTTGTTGCCGGATGCCTTGGCCAGGGCTTTAAAATCCAGTTCTCCGTCCCCAGGAATACAGGCCATGATAACGCCGGTTTTATCGCCCCGACAAACCAGCGTTTTAAATACCATTTTTACATCCATACCAGTAGAGGCGGCTACGTGAATGGCACTCAGGTCATCCAAATCCACCTCATAGGTTTTTATTTCATAGGATATTTTTAGATTATCCAAAATGCGAGCGGCATTGGTCTTTTTTATCTTCATAGTTTCCTGCTCCCCGTGTAATTTTTTTTGATAACAACGATATTATAACGCAGTTGTTAAAAATTTTCTTTCGGAAAAAGAAAAATATTCCAATTAGTGTTTATCTGTAAAATAAAAGTGGACAGCAATCTCTGGTGAGACGGCTGTCCTTTAATTATTTTAGCGAAGTGTCCATGAATTTATGCAGGAGTTTATGTAGCGTATGTAAATCGTCCAAGGACATATCAATGCATTTCATCATAGCCTCAGGAACGGAGGCAGCTTTATCCTGTAAGTTTTTCCCCGATGGGGTAAGGGATAATATAAGACTGCGTTCATCATCCTTGGAGCGTTGACGTACTACAAAACCTTTCTTTTCCAAGGTCTTCAGCACCGGGGTCAGGGTGCCGGAATCTAAATATAGAATGGCACCTAATTCTTTAGCTGAAAGCTGTTCGTGCTCCCACATGGCCATCATGGTTATGTATTGGGTGTAGGTAAGATCAAGTTCATCTAAAAGGGGCTTGTATTTACGTACTACCTCTTTGGCACACACATATAATGGGAAACAAAGTTGATTGTTTAGTCTAAGCTGTTCGTAGTCGGCCACGATAGCATCTCCTTGGAAAGTAATTTTTTATTTGCAAAGTTCAGGGGCATGTTCACGTAACAGTTCGGCTAAAATCTTGCCATGATTAGATTCCTGCCCCATAAAAATCTCCAATTCATCGGCAGCTTCTGGTATGCCCAGCTTCCGGAGAGCTTCAATCATCTCCGGCATTTTCTCATCAGCAGAGGCTTCCAGCTTTTGAATTTGGGCCACAAATGGCCAGAAATTTTGCTCATACTTGCCGTTTAAGGCAGAGAAGAAACCGGAATGAATGGATTCCTGCATAGCAATATTGTAAAACTTCTTGGCTACATCTGGCAAGCCCTGTTCCCGAGCCATGCGAGCCAAAAATTGATAAATCATGGCGCCGTCACTTTCGCCTTTGGCCATTTGGTCAACAATCTGTTCCATAGCAGTTCCTTTAGTTTTTCCGTAAATACTCATAAGATACATCTCCCTGTTTAAAATTGAATTGTGCACAATTTATCTTGTGACTAAATAGTAATTCTTCAGAGACAATTTGTCAAGTACAAAATTAAATTTTGTACAATTATTTTTACTTTGGGTCTAACATAGAGAAAGGACCGCCCTATTAGCGGTCCCTTTAACTGTTTGCTTTCAGCAAATATTTATTTTTTCATATCGGTAATATCGGCTATGTAAACAAAATATACTAGCTTTTCTCCATCGAATACCTTGTAGCCAATGTCAGCCAGATGGCGGATTTGTCCATCCTTGCGGATTATGTCATAGTCCACCAGGTCCAAATTGGCGGTGGAGGAGGATTGCTGCTGGGTGATGGCTTTTTGCACCTGCTCAATATCGTTGGCATGAACCAGCGTCTTGAAGGATCCGTTTACATGTTGCAGAAACTCTGCTTCATCGGCACAGCCAAATATCTTGGCTGTGGCCTGATCCGCAAAGGTAATTTTTTCCTCCCAGTCAATATTGTACACGAAGAAACCACATTCACAGCCCATTTTGGCGTATTTCTTTTTGAAGGTATCCAAAGCATCACTATGAATGTAATAGCTCTTATGGTCTAATACATTAAAAATTGTGGCATAAAGCTTATCCGGATCAAATGGTTTGGCCACATGGGCGTTCATTCCCACCAGCAGAGCCTCTCGTTTGTCAGCGTCTGAGGCATTGGCAGTCATGGCAATAATTGGTATGGAATTGTGGGCCGCATTTTTAAGGCGACGAATGGTTTTGGTGGCTTCGTTACCGGTCATATTTGGCATCTGAACATCCATGAGAATTACATCGTAATATCCGGAGGTGGAGGCTTTCAGCATATCAACACATTGGGCTCCGTCCTTGGCACGCTTAATGGTGAAGCCTTTATCCTCTAAAAGAGCTGTAGCTATGTCCGCATTCAAATCATTATCTTCTGCCAGGAGAATCCGCATTTTGTGGGCTTTTTCTCCCCTGGAGGAGGCAGTATTTTCAGCGGATTCTTGGGTGATGCTTTGACCGGCTAT
>CACZYN010000176.1 GCA_902785445.1 uncultured Anaerovibrio sp. | reverse complement strand
TTATTTCCTTCTCCCAGGTCAGCATGGTATTTTGATCCACCTCTGGAAGATCGCGCATCCTGATCTCCGAAACAGTATTTAATTCTTCATCATCAAATAATCCCATTTGAACGGAAGATTTTTCCTTTTGGGCGACCGCCGCCGCATCCACCGTCTGGGATAAAACGTCAAGCAGCTGAGACCTTTTCGCCCCCAAGGAATCAAAGGCACCGCATTTAATCAGGCTCTCCACCACCCGTTTATTAATGGAACGCATATCTATCCGGGAACAAAAATCCATGAGGGAAGTAAATGGGCCATCATTGTCCCGCTCTTTTTCCAAATCCTTCAGGGCTGCCTCTCCCACATTGCGTACTGCTGCCAAGCCAAACCGTATAGCATCGCCATCCACGCTAAAATTAACCGAGCTGGCATTGATGTCCGGTGGTAAAACTGCAATTCCCATATGACGGCATTGCTCTATATAGAAGCTTACCTTGTCAGCGGCATCCATTACACTGGTCAGCATAGCCGCCATAAATTCCTCGGGATAATTAGCTTTCAAATAAGCTGTCTGCCAGGCCACCCAAGCATAAGCCGCACTGTGGGACTTGTTAAATCCATAATCAGCAAAGTGGGTCAGCAAGTCAAATATCTTATTGGCCAAGTCACTATCAATACCATTTCCAGCACAACCCTTGAGGAAATTTTCCTTCTGGGCCATCAAGATAGCGGCCTTCTTTTTTCCCATGGCCCGACGCAGCAAATCGGCCTGCCCCAGTGTAAAGCCGGCTAAAACCTGTACTATTTGCATTACCTGTTCCTGATAAAGTACCACACCAAAGGTTTCCTTCAGAATTGGTTCCAACAGCGGATGCATATAGGTTACCTGCTTGGTACCATGCCGGCCACCAATAAAGTCATCCACCATACCACTGCCCAATGGACCAGGCCGATAAAGGGCTACCAACGGAATAAGGTCTGTAAAGCCTTCCGGCCGCAGCTCCTTTATTAAATTGGTCATTCCACTGGATTCCATCTGAAATACAGCCCCGGTATTGCCTTTGCACAGCAGCTCCGAGGTCTTGGCATCCACCAGAGGAATTTTCCGCAAATCAATATCAATGCCACGATTTTTCTTAATGTTTTTGACGGCATCATCTAAGACCGTTAGGGTTCGCAGGCCCAAAAAATCCATCTTCAGCAGGCCCAATTCCTCCACATGATCCTTGTCATACTGAGTAACCAACGTACCTTCTGATACCATGACCGGCAAATAATCCGTCAAAGGATTACGGGCAATCACGACACCAGCTGCATGGGTTGAAGAATGCCGTGGCAAGCCTTCTACGCCCATGGCAAAATCAATCAGCCTTTTTACCTCGGCGGAACTCTCATAGAGATTGCGCAACTCCTTGGAGCTCTCCAAAGCCTTTTTAATGGTAATACCTAACTCAGCCGGCACCAGCTTAGTAATTTTATTTACCTCACTATAAGGTATATTCATAGCCCTTCCCACGTCCCTTATGGCTCCCTTGGCTGCCAAGGTACCAAAAGTAACGATTTGAGCCACATGGTCTTCCCCGTAACGCCGTTTTACATATTCGATAACCTCCGGGCGGCGAACAAAGCAAAAGTCCACGTCAATATCCGGCATGGTTACCCGCTCCGGATTTAGGAAGCGCTCAAAGAGCAAAGCATATTTCAACGGGTCAATATCCGTTATTCCCAACAGATAGGCCACAATACTGCCGGCTGCTGATCCACGGCCCGGACCCACGGCAATGTCCGCACTGCGGGCATAATTAATAAAATCCCACACAATAAGAAAATAGCTGTCAAAGCCCATCTGGTGAATAACACCCAGCTCATATTCCAGGCGATCACGCACCTCTTGGGTTTCCTCCGGATAATGACTAGGTAAGTTGTCTTCACATAATTTCCGCAAATACTGTTCATCCGTCATACCATCCGGTAATGGGAAATTTGGCAAATGACGACTGTCAAAATCAAAGTCCACATTACAACGTTCAGCAATCCTGGCTGTATTGGTAATAGCCTCCGGATGATCCGGGAACAGGGAGACCATTTCCTCCCGGCTTTTTAGATAAAATTCTTCCCCAAAGAATTTCATCCGACTAGGATCATCCACAGTTTTACTCATCTGAATGCACAACAAAATATCATGAAATTCGCTATCTTCCTTTTTTAGATAGTGAGCATCATTGGTGGCTACCAGACCGATTTTATATTTGTCTGCCAATTCGATGAGTCCCTTATTGGCCTTGGTTTCCTCCGGCATTCCATGATTTTGTATCTCAATAAAAAAGTTTTCCCGACCAAAAATCTCCAAATAATCCTGCAAAGACTTTTCCGCCCGTTCCATATTGCCCCGCAAAATCCAAGCCGGTATCTCTCCAGCGATACAAGCACTAAGGCAAATAATTCCTTCATTATGCTGGCGAAGCAGCTCCTTATCGATGCGCGGCTTATAATACATACCCTCTATATTGGCCTTGGACACTAACTGCACCAGATTTTTATAACCGGTGGCATTTTCGGCCAACAAAATCAGATGGTAATATTTCGTACCATCTACTTCAAAAGTATCCCGCCGTGAACCGGGGGCAATATATACTTCACAACCGATTATGGGTTTTATACCCTCACTTTTGGCTGCCTTGTAGAAATCAATAACCCCAAACATGGAACCGTGGTCAGTTATGGCCAGGGCCTCCATCCCCAATTCCTTAGCCCGCTTAACTAAGGGTTTAATTCTATTTGCTCCATCCAAAAGACTGTATTCCGTATGAACATGCAAATGAGCAAAATCACTTTTATTTTCACTTGTATTCGTATCCGTTATATTGTCGGTCATACCTAAACCCTCCAATTTTCCCCTGTTTTATATTATATCATACAGTATTACTTCCCCCAAATATTTATGCATCCAGTCTCATTATATTTCCAGACACATAAAAATACCCTCCTGACTGGTTTGCCCAGTAAGGAGGGTACATATCAGATTTACCATCGGAAATTTTATCTTTTCAATTAGTACCTGGTTGAAATTCCAGAAAATCAACACGCTTTATTATTCTTGTTCCCAAGTAGGAAGCTAAAGATCGCAAATTCATTTTTTTCCAGTGCTGCCACGCTTGGTCATTGCCATGCCCTGCTTGCAAAGTGGGCATTTATCCGGCTCATAGGTCTGAACATCCATATGAAGCAGGGCGGTGCTTGGCACATCGCCAAAGGTAGCCTTGCCGCCACTGCGGTCTACCAGCATGCTAACTGCCACCGGAATGCCGCCATGGGCCTTTACCACATCAATAACCTCCCGAATCGAACCGCCGGTGGTTACAATGTCTTCCACAATAAGCACCCGCTCTCCTTCGTGAAGGCTAAAGCCCCGACGGAAAGTCATCTTGCCATCAACCCGCTCTGTGAAAATAGCCCGGGTTCCCAGAGCCTTACCTGTCTCATGGGCCAGCAAAATACCACCGGTCATTGGTCCAACCACAGTTTCAATATTTGCATCCTTAAACTTGGCAGCCATGGCCTGACAGAGCTTTTCAGTATATAACGGCTTTTGCAGCACATTGAATTTCTCCACATAACGTGGGCTGTGCAGACCGGAAGTTAACAGGAAATGTCCTTCCATTATTGCACTGGTCTCCAACAACATATCCTCTACTTCTTTTTCGGTAAGAGTCTTAAGTTCCGCCATTATTTTACACTCTCCATTTCTTTGATTATTGCTTCAGCGGCTTTCTTAGGGTCTTCGGCTGCCCGGATAGGCCGCCCTATCACCAGATGAGTTGCACCATTTTTAAGAGCTGCCGCCGGAGTAGCGATGCGGCTCTGATCATCAATGCTGGCCCCGGCCGGACGAACTCCCGGGGTAACGATCATAAAATCCTTGCCACAAGCTTCCCGAATAGCGGCTGCCTCTTGAGGAGAAGCCACCACGCCATCCAAACCAGCTTCCTTGGTAAGCTTGGCCAGACGGACTACCTGCTCCCGAATACTGCACTGCATACCCAAACCCTGCCAGTCAGCTTCACTGATACTGGTAAGGATGGTAACGGCAATAATTTTAGGACAAGGAACACCAGCCTCCTCAGCCGCCTTATGCAGCTTATCTGCCGCTGTCTTCATCATAGTATAACCACCGGAGGCATGAACATTTATAATATCCGCCCCCTGTACCATCAGGGAACACAATCCCTGGGCCACCGTATTGGGAATATCATGAAGTTTCAGGTCCAAAAAGATATTCTTGCCCTTTTCCTTCAGATAAGAAATCACCTTGGTACCTTCACTGTAGAAAA
>CACZYN010000175.1 GCA_902785445.1 uncultured Anaerovibrio sp. | reverse complement strand
GAAATTGTTTAAGGAAGCTGATGAGGCTTTGGGCTATTCCATAATGAAGATGTGTTTTGAGGGCCCAGAGGAAGATTTGAAGCTTACTGCCAATACTCAGCCGGCAATTCTTACCATAAGCTGTATTGCTAATGAAATCCTCAAGGAAAATGGCATTCAGCCGGATATCACCGGTGGTCATTCCTTGGGCGAGTATTCCGCTTTGGTAGCAGCTGGTGTACTGAAGTTCCAGGATGCTGTGTCTTTGGTACATAAGCGTGGCGAATTCATGCAGGAGGCTGTTCCGGTAGGTGAGGGCGGTATGGCTGCCATCATCGGTGTTGACCGGGAGAAGATCATCGAAATCTGTGAAAAGATTAATGGTGAAAGCCCAGTTCAGGCTGTAAATCTTAATTGCCCTGGTCAGACAGTAATTGCCGGTGCAACTATGGGTGTAGAAAAGGCTGTAGAGGAATTAAAGGCTGCCGGAGCTAAGAAGGCGGTTATTCTTCCTGTAAGTGCACCTTTCCATAGCACTCTTATGAAGCCAGCAGCTGAGAAACTGGCTGCAGAGCTGGATAAGGTTACCCTTTCTGAAGCAAAGATTCCTGTTGTGGTAAATGTTAATGCACATATTTTGACCAGAGCAGATGAAATTAAGGAAAGCCTGGTTGCTCAGGCTGCCAGCCCAGTTCTTTGGGAAGACTGTGTAGCTCAGATGCGGGCCTTTGGTGCGGATACACTTTTGGAGGCCGGCCCTGGCAAGACCCTTTGCGGCTTTAGCCGTCGTATTGATAAGGAAATAAAGAGCCTTAATGTTGAGGATGTTGAGTCACTGGAAAAAACGCTTGACTATTTCAAGGAGGTTCGTTAATATGCACTTAGATGGAAAGACTGCGCTTGTTACAGGCGGTTCCCGTGGAATTGGTCGGGCAATTGCATTAAAACTGGCTTCAGAAGGTGCGGCAGTGGCCATTAATTACGCTGGCAATGCCAAAGCAGCTGAGGAAGTAAAATCTCAGATTGAGGCAGCTGGTGGCAAGGCTATGATTGTCCAGGCGGATGTATCCAAGGGAGAGTCCGTTGAGGCAATGGTTAAAGAAGTTACTGATACCCTTGGTGGTATTGATATTTTAGTAAATAATGCGGGAATAACCCGGGACGGTCTCCTTATGCGTATGAAGGAGGAGGACTGGGATGCAGTTCTGGATACTAACCTTAAGGGCGTGTTCTACTGCACTAAGGCGGTTTCCAAGCTGATGATGAAGAAACGCTTTGGCCGTATTGTAAATATGGCTTCCGTAGTTGGTCTTACCGGTAATGCCGGTCAGGCAAATTATGCGGCAGCTAAGGCTGGTATATTGGGCTTTTCCAAGTCCATGGCCAAGGAATTGGCTTCCCGTGGTATTACTGTGAACATGGTGGCACCAGGTTATATTGCTACTGATATGACCTCTGTATTGCCAGAGAAGGTGCGTGAGGCCATGGTTGAAGGCATTCCTATGGGAAGAGCCGGCAATCCGGAGGATGTAGCCAATGCGGTTATGTTCCTGGTATCTGATGATGCATCTTATATTACAGGCCAGGTCATCAATGTTGATGGCGGCATGGTTATGTAATGTAGATTATAGATGAAACTTTGTTGAGGAGGTGAAACATGCATGGCAACCTTTGAAAAAGTTAGAGAAATCGTAGTTGATCAGTTGAGTGTTGATCCTGATGATGTTGCAGTTGAGTCCACTTTTATCGATGATTTGGGCGCTGACTCTCTTGATATTGTAGAGCTCATCATGGCATTTGAGGAAGAGTTCGGTATCGAGATTCCAGATAGCGCAGCTGAAAAGATTAAGACTGTTCAGGATGTTATAACTTTCATTGATCAGAACAAATAAGCTTTTTGCGTCTTACCTTTAAAGAAAGTCCCGTGAATTTATTCGCGGGACTTTCTAAAAAAGGTGAGTACCGCCCATGAATGGAGGAGTAATTTTGAAACTTCCTGAGCTTAAGATTGGTAATAAGATTGCTAAAATGCCAATCATTCAAGGCGGCATGGCAATCCGTTTATCAACTGGCAGGCTGGCAGCAGCTGTTGCGAACCAAGGTGGTATCGGACTGATTGCTGCTTCTGGAATGACAAATGATGAGCTTCGATATGAAATCAGGATGGCGCGGGCATTATCCAAGGGTATTATCGGTATCAATATCATGTTTGCTGCAAAGAAATTTGCTGAAATTGTAAACACGGCTATTGATGAGGGCATAGATTTGGTTGTTGCCGGTGCAGGATTTTCCCGGGATATTTTTGGCCTGGGCAAGGAATCTGGCACTCCTGTTGTTCCAATCGTATCATCTGTAAAATTAGCGAAAATTTCTCAGCGTCTTGGTGCTGCGGCTATTGTTGTAGAGGGTAAGGAAGCTGGTGGCCACTTGGGAACTGATCAGTCCATTAAGGACATCATTCCTGATATTGTGGAAGCAGTGGATATCCCTGTAATTGCTGCAGGTGGTGTGCTTCATGGCCAGGACATTGCTGATTTAATAAAGATGGGTGTAAGTGGTGTCCAGATGGGATCCCGCTTTGCTGCTAGTGTTGAGGCGAATAGTGCCCCAGCTTTAAAGAATTATTATTTGAAGGCTAAACCGGAGGATGTAGTGGTTATCCACAGTCCAGTTGGTTTGCCAGGGCGTGCAGTGAAAAATCCATGGGCTGCAAGAATCATGGAAGGTCCTGTACCGCCTACTCAGTGCGACAACTGTCTTAAGGCTTGTAAGCATAATTTCTGTATTATTCGGGCTCTTAGTCGGGCTCAGCAGGGAGATGTGGAGACAGGTCTTGTATTTACTGGTGAATATTTACCAACAATTGATAAGATTTTAACTGTCGAAGAGATATTCCAGCAGATAAAGGCAGAGCTTGCTGCTATTAATTGAAATGTGAGGTGTTAATTTTGTCTAATCGTGTTGTAATTACCGGCCTTGGCGTAATCAGCCCAGTTGGTACCGGCAAGGATGTATTTTGGAAGTCCCTGCTGGAAGGCAAAAATGGTATTGATAAGATTACCCGCTTTGACGCAACTGAGTACAAGGCTCAGATTGCCGGTGAGGTAAAGGATTTTGATCCGGCTGATTACATGGACAAGAAAGAGGCTAAGCGTATCGACCGGTATGCTCAGTTTGCTGTTGCGGCAGCAAAGATGGCTGTGGAAGATGCTAAGCTTAATCTCGAAGCCGAGGATTGCGACCGTATCGGTACCTTTGTAGGTAGTGGTATCGGTGGTATTGAGACCATGCACGGTCAGTACGAGAAGCTGTTTGACAAGGGTCCTAGCAAGATTAGTCCGTTCTTTATTCCAATGATGATTGCCAACATGGCAGCTGGCCATGTTTCCATTGCTTTAGGCCTGAAGGGACCAAGCAGTTGTGTTGTAACTGCTTGTGCAACTGGTACCAATAATATTGGTGATGCCTTCCGGATTCTTCAGCGGGGTGATGCTGATGTTATGGTAGCTGGTGGTACGGAAGCAAGTATTTCCGAGGCTGCAGTTGCCGGCTTCTGCTCTATGAAGGCTCTGTGCTGTGACCATAATGATGATCCAGCTCATGCTTCCCGTCCGTTTGATGCAAACCGCAGCGGTTTCATTATGGGTGAGGGCGCTGGTATCGTAGTATTGGAGACCCTTGAACATGCTGAAAAGCGTGGTGCTCATATTTATGCTGAATTGGTTGGCTATGGTGCAAATTCTGATGCTTACCATATCACCAGCCCAGCTCCACACGGTGAGATGGCTGCTAAGTGTATGGCCAAGGCATTGGCAGATGCAGGTTTGAAGCCAGAGGATGTTGATTACATCAACGCTCATGGTACTTCTACCCATCTTAATGACTTGACTGAAACTGAGGCCATAAAAACTGTTTGGGGCGAGCATGCTAAGGACGTATCCGTTAGCTCCATTAAGTCCATGACCGGTCATCTTTTGGGTGCTGCTGGTGGTATTGAGTGTATTGCAACTGCATTGGCTGTAGAAAATGACATGTTGCCACCAACCATCAACTATGAGACCCCAGCCGAGGGATTGGATTTGGATTATGTTCCTAACAAGGCCAAGGCCAAGACTGTTCGGGCAGCTTTGTCCAACAACCTGGGCTTCGGTGGACATAATGCATGTATCGTATTGAAGAAATACACAAAATAAAATATAGAAAAAGTTGAGTGATTTATTATGAAAGAACGCGTGACTGCGGAGCGCAGGCGGCGTTTGGAGGGACTGGCTAACCGGCTTGGTGTTAGATTTAATAACATCGGCTGGTTGCATCAGGCCTTGACCCATACGTCCTATG
>CACZYN010000174.1 GCA_902785445.1 uncultured Anaerovibrio sp. | reverse complement strand
ATCCAATTTAAGGAAGGTAGCAAAATCATTGGAGGTACCAGTGCCGATTATTCCCATAGGAATATTTAGCTGCTCCTTCATAATGAGATTGACCACCTCATGAACAGTTCCATCCCCACCGGCAGCAATAATTCCGTCCGGATCAGCCAGTTTTATAAATTCTAAAATATCCGCATTCTCCGGAGTTGTACGATAAGGAATTACCATACAACCACGACTCTGCAGCTTAAAGATGATTTCATCCAACCGCTTTTTAAAAATCGCCTTTCCGGAAACTGGATTATATACCAAAACGAGTTTTTTCATAGAAAAACCATTCCAATCAAGTTAATTTGCGCTGGTATCCTTATATACGCCCAGCTTGTGCATGGCCTTGATACCAAACCGGCCAACCATCGGAATGCGGGCCATATCTTCCTCCAGCATGCCGCCGATTAGCAGCAAAACAGCAAAATACACCACAAAACCAAACAGGCAGGCGCCAAAGGTAGCCACAACATTACTGTCTAATGCCACTATGGTATAGTCATAGAAATACCACACAGCCGCTGCCATTACCGCCGCCGCTACCACAGTCTTTAACAGCTGCGGAATTTCCATACGGTAGCCAATATAGCGGTAAATAAAATACATGTTTATTATGGCAGCCACACCCATATCTGCTGCGGTAGCCCAAGCTGCACCCATAATACCCAGCCATGGCAACGCAACCAAGGTCCAGTTCAAAATTACCTTGGCCACTGCAGCAATAATCATATTAACCATCGGAATAGAGGGATGTCCCAAGCCCTGCAAAACTGCTGTAGAAACCTGATGGAGCCCCAAAAGTACAATACTTACGGCAGAAACCATTATAGCCGGACCAGCATTAGGGGCATTATATATAAGGGAAGCAATCGGCGTTGCCAATATAAATACAATAACAAAGGCCGGAAAACATACGGCATTGGAAATACGGATACCAGAGGCGGTCTGGCTAAATACCAGCTTAGCATCCTGTAGGGCCCGGGCTTTGGAAATAGCCGGTACCAAGCTTACCGCCAAAGATGCCGTCAAAATAGTCGCCAAATTTACCAATGGTACAGCCATACCTGTCAGATAACCAAACAGCTCAGTGGCTTCATTTACACTATAGCCTGCTACCTCCAAGCGCTGTGGCACAATGGCTAAATCCAAATTGGATACTACCGGCAACATAATGCTGGCTGCCGACACTGGCAAAGACAGGGCAAAAATTCGCTTAATAATACTCCAATGGGAGGTTTTCTCCGCATCTGGCAGTGGTTGAATATTTTTGCCAAACTCCTTAACAATATCCCTTTCCAAATTCCAGTGGAAATATACCAGTACAATAAGACCAGTCACAGCTCCGGCAAAAGCACCCAAACTGGCTCCAGCCGCTGCATAATCCAAACCATAAGGCAGGAACAGGCTGGCAAACATTATCATAGTGACTACCCGGAAAATCTGCTCCACAATTTGGGACACAGCTGTAGGAGTCATGCGTTGCCATCCCTGTAAATATCCCCGGGAACTGGCCAAAAGTGTTACAAAGAAAATGGCCGGTGCCAAAGCAACTACGGACCAATAAGCTCTTGGGTCCCGAATAAAGTGGAAATCAATGAGCCATTGAGCACCTAAATATGTCAAAACAGAAAATAAGATACCCGTCACAAACATCAATGACATGGATACCTTAAAAACTTGTTTGGCACCCCAAATATCCTTTAAAGCCACCCGCTCAGCGGTGATGATGGAAATTGCCACCGGCACACCAGCTGTGGACACACTTAAAGCAAAGAAATATATAGGAAAGGCCATCTGATACAGGCCGATACCTTCACCGCCTAAAATTCTGGATACAAAAATCCAATTCAGGGAACCGATAACCTTTACTACTACACCAGCTACAGTGAGTATCAAGGTACCTTTCAGCAAAGACTCACCCTTATCGGCTTTATTGTTTGTTTCAGAAACTTCCTGCATACTAATATTATCACACCCTTATTAGGTATACTGAACAGTTGTATAAACCTCCTTATTGTGCTTTAATAAAGAGGTAATAATTTACATAAATCAATCAATGGCATAGTAAGGAACTGTCACGAAGTAAATTCTGGAATATTGCGCAGGATAAATGTTTACTGTCTAGGCGGAGAAAAGAGTCATAGCGGTGACTATGACGACTGACGACAACAACGACAGTGAATATTTAGGCAAGCAAGATACAGAAGCTATTTCGTGACAGTTCCTAATCCATGCTAAGAAATTATAACACTTACGGTCCTAGACTGCAAGCGCACAAGGAGTCCTGCAAAATGGATATAAATATCATCAATTTTGACACCACCATAGGCAAGAAAAAGCCCCGGACCATCGCCGGAATGGTAAACACCAATGAATGCCCCTTCTGTAACGTGGCTGCTCTGGTGGATATTATTGATACGGATGGCAATATCATATTGGTACGAAATAAATATAATGTAATGGACCCTTCCACCCAGCTGGTACTTATTGAAACCGACCAGTGTCATTCTGATATTCCCGACTATCCTGAAGAGCAAATGCGACGGATAATTCGCTTTGGAGTACAGCATTGGATTACGATGCTGAATTCTGGCCAATACCGCTCTGTTATCTTCTTTAAAAATTTCGGACCAATGTCAGGTGGTACTATCCAGCATCCTCACATGCAATTAGTTGGTTATCCGGACCTGGACCCAGAGCTTATGTATGACACTGCGGAATTTGAGGGCATTACCATTTATCAGTATAAAGGCGTAGAACTGAATGCCTCCACCACACCCCGCATAGGTTTTTCTGAATACAATCTGGTATTACACGCTGAAGCCTATACAGACACCAATCTTAACGGGAAATCTGCCCTTATGCCTAAAACTGACAGTTTAGATTTATTGGCTGATCTAATAAAAGAAACTGTAACATTTATCAAGGAATTCTATAATCGGCCAAATTTCAGTTATAATCTCTTCTTTTATAATGTAGAGGGAAAACTGCGGGTAAAAATCATGCCACGCTTTGCAACTCCTCCTATGTATGTGGGCTACAACATCCACCTGCGCCCAACCTCCATACCTGATTTCGCAGAAAATTTGAAAAAGCACATAAAAAATAAAGTTTTTTAATAAAATAATAGATACATATAACCTCATGAGACGGGGAAGCTTTTCGCCTGCAAGAATGTAGTCCGCGCGCCGCAGGCTCAGCATGAGCACTTATTTGATATATGCCACGATGTATGTGCGACTCTGTCGCATATGGAAGAAGCTGATAATAAAAGTGCATGCTGATTTAGGACGCAGTGATGAAGCCGAAAAGTTTTCCCGTCTTTTTTGCCCTTTTGTCCCCTGTAAAAAATTTAATGTCCACGGCTAATACTATATTATTTTTAAATACATATACATTTTTGTCCCGTGTTTTATTAATATTTATTCATTTCCCCCTAACAATCTGCATAATTACTGTATCTTTTAAATTGTTTCCTGTTTCAAAACACTTTACAAGTTTACACATAATTTATAAATCTTTACTTTTATTTTTGTAATTAATGTGCTATAATAACGCTCGTATACTTACAAAAAAGGAGTTTTGATTATGGAATCAAGAAAGTCTTTTGGCGGATCTCTTGGCTTCGTTCTGGCAGCAGCTGGTTCAGCAGTTGGCCTGGGTAATATCTGGAGGTTCCCTTATTTAGCAGCCAAAGATGGCGGTGGCATTTTTTTATTTATTTATTTTATTCTTTTGCTGACCTTTGGTTTTGCTTTACTTACTACTGAAATTGCTATCGGTCGTATGACCAAGCAGAGCCCATTGACAGCTTATGGCCGTGTATCCAAGAAATGGAAATGGTTAGGTCTTATTGCATGCCTTATTCCTGCTATTATCATGCCATACTACAGTGCCATTGGTGGATGGGTTGTTAAATACTTCGTTGCATTCATCAGCGGTAACGCCCTCAATGCAGCTCAGGATGGCTTCTTTGTAGGCTTTATCACTGCCCAGTATGAACCACTGGTGTACATGTTCCTGTTCCTGATTGCATGTACTTCGATTATTCTCTTAGGTGTAAATAAAGGTATTGAGGCATCATCAAAGATTATCATGCCGGCTCTTATCCTTCTGGTTATTGTTATCGCAGCTTTCTCCCTGAATATCAGCCATACTGATGCCAACGGTGTTACCAGAACCGGTATGGAAGGCTTGATGATTTATCTCATTCCAAACTTTGAGGGATTGACCTTCAGCACTTTCATGACAGTATTGGTTGATGCTATGGGCCAGCTGTTCTTCAGTTTGTCGGTAG
>CACZYN010000173.1 GCA_902785445.1 uncultured Anaerovibrio sp. | reverse complement strand
TCGTCGTCGTAGTTCTCGATGTCGGCGAGCTCGGCGCGCACTTTCTGCTGATGCGCGAGCACGTCATCGATGGTGGCGCCGTACTTCTTACGCAGCTTATAGATGACATCCATACGGCTCTGAAGCTTGTCGAGCTTCTCTGGCGAGAAGTCCATGCCCTCGCCGTAGTCGCGCAGCTCATAGGCCGCCTCCTGCAGGGAAATCGTGGCCTCCTCCACCATCTGGCGCAGGTTATCGAGACCATCGTCGTACCGGCTCATCTCGTCGATGTCCTTCTTCACGATCGAGAGCGCCGCGAGCACGCCTATGCCCTCCTTCGTGCGGCTGTCCAGCAGGGCATAGGCCTCCTGCACGGAGTCGGAGATTTTCTCCGCGTGGCTGAGCTTCTTGATCTCAGCCTCCAGCGTCTCATCCTCACCGGGCTGCAGCTCCGCCTCGCTGATTTCCCGGTCCTGCCAGCGTAACATGTCGAGGCGCTGTGCGTACTCGCGCGAAGCCTGCTCTTTCTCCGTATAGGCCTTCTGCTTGGCGCGCCAGTCCTGATAGGCCTGCTGGTAGGCCGCCCGCGCCTCCAGGATATCGGGGTCGTACTGGTCGAGCAGGTTCAGCTGATTCTCCGCCTTCAGCAGCGCGAGGTTCGCCTGCTGACCGTGGATGTCCACGAGATAGGCACCGATCTGCCGCAGCACGGACAGCGTCACATGGCAGCCATTCACGAGCACGTTACTGCGCCCATTGCGTCCCAATTGCCGCGTAATGATGAGCTCGCCCTCGCTGTCGTCGATGGCCTGCGCCGTGAGCAGTTCATGCAGGCCCAGGGACTCGTCATCCAAAGTAAAGACGGCCTCCACACGCAGCCAGTCGCAGCCCGTGCGGATGAAGTCGGCCGACATGCGTGCGCCGAGAATAGCCCCCAGTGAATCGATGAGGATGGATTTGCCCGCGCCTGTCTCGCCCGTCAGGATATTGAGGCCGGAGCCGAACTCCACCTGCACGTGTTCCAGCAGCGCGAAGTTCCACACGGTCAAAGTTTTCAGCATAAAGAACGAACCCTCTTTCAAACATAGCGAAGAAAAAACGGCGTCAATGCCGCTCGTATGCTCCTTGACAATAAAGGGCATGCGGCAGAACCACATGCCCTTTATTGTTACTCTTGTGATTTCCTTTGCGTCGCTGGTGTATCGTTCATGAGCTCACGGATGCGCGCCACGACGGTCTTCGCCGCAGTCTTCGGCTTGGCGACGACGAGGATGTTGTCATCGCCCGCCACCGTACCGATGATCTCGCTCCAGTCGGCGTGATCGAGCGCAGCTGCCACGGTATTCGCACTGCCCGGCAGCGTCTTCACCACAACGATATTCTCACTCATATCGACACTGGTGACCGTATCCTCGAAGAGACGCTTCACGCGGTCCGGCGTAAAAATGACACTCTCCTTGGTCGGCGAAGCGTATCGATAACGGCCGTCGCCGATGGGAATCTTGATGAGCATGAGCTCCTTGATGTCGCGGGAAACCGTGGCCTGCGTCACCTGGATATAGTGTGCGCGCAGGGCATCGGCCAGATCCTCCTGGGTTTCTATGACCTGATTTTCAATAATCTGCCGTATTTTAGATTGTCTATGGGCTTTCATACGCAATTACCTCACTTTTTCAATCAGATACAGGTATGGAGCTGTCTCATCATGATTTACCAAATGACATTTCATTACAGAATAATCTTCCTTAGGGAGCTCTTCCAGCATAATAAAGAGATGGACACTTTCTTCCTTCCCTGCTGGATGCCCCGGATAAACCATAATGGAAATAACACCGTTCACTGCTAAATTGTCCATGGCCTTTTCCACGGCTTTAACCGTTACTTCTGGCACAGTGGTAATGGAATGATCGCCACCTGGCAGATAACCAAGATTGAATACCACCAAATCCAGCTTTTCTTTAATCATCTGATTAATATTTTCATGACTATCAAGAATATAGGTAATGTGTTCCTTGTAATCTTCGGTTGTTTTCTTAGTCTGAATCATGGCTGTCGGTTGCACATCAAAGGCATAAATATGGGCTTCTGGCCTTTTATGCTGGGCTAAAAAAAGGGTATCCTTGCCAGCCCCGGAGGTAGCATCTACTATTACTTTTGCTGTTTCCAAAGCTTTTAACCAGGCCCCCTGAGCTATGGTCAGCACATTTACCGCTGTTTGCATCATGTATTCCCCCATAATTTATTTTTTAGTGTCTGATAATAGTTTTTATCACCAAATTTGACAATCCGGGCGGGATTCTTTCCTTTACGAATGTACACCACATCCCCCGGAAGTAGCTGAAAGCTTTCCTGCCCATCAAAGGTTAGCTGAATATCCTGATGAACCGCCGCAATATGAATTTGAACCACATCCGTATCAGGTATAATCATAGGACGGGCATCTAAAGTATGAGGACATATCGGAGTAATCAACAGAGCAGGAACACTAGGATTGACAATAGGCCCCCCTGCCGACAAGGAATAGGCTGTCGACCCAGTGGCCGTAGCTACAATGACACCATCCGCCTTATAATCATCAATATAGGTGTCATTTATCCGCATCCCCAGATGCAGCATGCGGGATAATCCGCCCTTGCCGATAACCACATCATTAATCGCATGTCCTAAAAAACGTTTATTACCCTTGCTGACCACAGAGCCGGAAATAACTGTACGCTCCACTATCTGATATTCACCCTTCAAAAGATTGTCCAGCCGTGTTTCCAGCTCACTTAGCTCAATATCAGCTAAAAAACCCACTTGACCGATGTTGATACCACAAGCTGGTATTTTATCGTCATACAGGCGACGGCAAATTCCCAATAAAGTCCCGTCACCACCGATACTGAGGCCTAAATCGATGGACTCCTGACTGAGATCATCCACCCCATACTCCGGGCACTTAAACATATTCGCCTTGTCACGGGACATAACGATACGAACATCTTTGCCGGTGAAATAACGCTTTATCCGTTGCATTACCTCCGCGGACTCAACTTTATTAATATTAGGATATATAGCTATGGTTCGCATAATAAACCTCGTAATTACTTATCCAAATTGGCATGAGCCATTTCCACCGTTTGGGCCATAACCTCATCAGAGACATGGTCTTCTACCGCTTTATCCTTGGTAAGCCATATAAGATATTCTATGTTACCCTCCGGTCCCTTTACCGGCGAGAAGGTAAGTTCCTTAGTCACAAAATCCATTTCCCGGGCAACAGCTACCACATTATGGATAACCTCCAAATGCACCTTGGAATCTCGTACAACACCCTTTTTACCTACTTTTTCCTTACCCGCCTCAAACTGTGGCTTAATAAGGGCTACAATTTCTCCCGTAGGCTTTAGCATGGCCTTTACCGCTGGCAATACCTTTTCCAAGGATATAAATGCCACATCTATGGAAGCCAAATCAATCGGTTCGCCGATATCTTCCGGAGTAACATTTCGCACATTGGTCCGTTCCATGTTAATGACCCGCTCATCGGTGCGTAAACTCCAGTCCAGCTGTCCATAGCCTACATCAATGGCGAAAACCTTTACCGCGCCATTTTGCAGCATGCAATCCGTGAAGCCACCCGTGGAAGCACCTATATCCGCCGTGACCTTGCCAGTCAGCACTACCCCAAATTCTTTGATGGCCTTTTCCAGCTTTAAGCCACCCCGGCTCACATAAGGGATATCATTGCCCAAAATTCGTATATCGGCATTTTCATTTACCATAGTTCCGGCTTTGTCAATCTTATTACCATCCACCAGCACCATCCCGGCCATAATAGTAGTTTTAGCTCTGGCCCTGCTCTGCACGAGATTTTTTTCCACCAACAGAACATCCAGCCGTTCTTTTTTTACTTTTTCAGTTTTCGTTTCTGCCATAATTACAGTTCACCATATTTCTTAGCTATACCGTCAGCAATCTGCTGTGGCATAAGTCCGCACAAATCCAGCAGCTCAGGGCAAGATCCCTGTTCCACAAAACTATCCCCTATACCAAAGCGCATGATTTTGACATTGCCTAAACCGGCATCCGACAGATATTCCAACACCGCCGAACCGAATCCGCCAGCCAAAGCATTCTCCTCCAGGGTAACCACCAGACGAGCTTCCTTTACCAGCTCATTTAGCAATGCAGTGTCAAGTGGCTTAATAAATCGCATATTCACTACAGTGGTATAAATATTGGACTGACGCAGAATCTCTGCAGCCTTGATAGAATGCTTTACCATACTGCCTACAGCCAAAAGAACAATGCTCTTACTTTCCGCTGCTTAAAGCCTGGATCCACCGGTACACCAGTAGCGGAACCTCGTGGATAGCGAACAGCAATTGGACCATTATACTCCATGGCTGTATAGAGCATATTTCTCAGCTCGTTTTCATCCTTAGGGGCCATTACCACCAAATTAGGAATGTGTCTTAAGTACGAATAATCAAACACTCCGTGGTGAGTTGGGCCATCGGCTCCCACTAAGCCGCCCCGGTCCAAACAAATAGTTACCGGTAAATTTTGCAAGCATACATCATGTACGATTTGATCATAGGCCCGCTGAGCAAAGGTGGAATATAATGCTACTACCGGTTTGCCTCCGGCAGCTGCCATACCTGCTGCCATAGTCATGGCATGTTCCTCGGCAATACCCACATCAAAGAACCGTTCTGGATACACATTGGCAAAGGCCTTTAGGCCGGTACCTGACGGCATAGCAGCCGTAATCGCCGAAATTCTCGGATTCATTCCTGCTAACTCGATTATAGCATTGCTGAAAATTTCCGTATAGGATGGCGCTGCGCCTGGTTTTTTAATTAACTCACCAGTAGCCCGATCAAACTTACCGATACCATGGAATTTATCCGGCTCATTCTCCGCAAAATCATATCCCTTACCCTTAGTGGTACGTACATGAATCAGCACAGGGCCTTCCAAATCCTTAGCCTTGGCAAATACTTCCTGCATAAATTCGATATTATGCCCATCAATTGGTCCCACATAGGTATAGCCCAAGAATTCAAAAAGACTGCCTGGTGTAAGGGCTGCATATACGCCGTCCTTTAAGGAATCTCCAGCCTTCCACAGAGTCTCACCAATATAAGGAATACTTTGGAAAAATTCCTGCAAATCCTTTTTTACCTTGTTATATTGCGGGTCAATACGAATACGGGCCAAATATTCCGCCATAGCGCCCACGTTTTTGTCAATGGACATTTCATTGTCATTCAGTACTACAATGATGTTTTTACCCATTGTACCGGCATAATTAAGTCCTTCATAGGCCTCACCACCAGTAAAAGCGCCATCACCAATTACCGCCAATACCTTATGATTTTCCTTAAGCATATCCCGTTCAATAGCCATTCCCACGGCTGCTGAAATGGACGTACTGGCATGACCAACACCAAAGGCATCGTAGTTTGACTCGGACATTTTAGGAAAGCCCGTTATCCCTCCCTTAGTTCGCAGGGAGCTAAAGCGGTCCTTACGGCCTGTAAGAATTTTATGGGTATAAGCTTGATGGCCCACATCCCAGATGATCTTATCCTGCTCTGGATTAAAAATACTGTACAAAGCCAAGGTTAAGTCCACAGTACCCAAGCTTGGAGCCAAATGTCCCCCATTAGTCGCACAGGTATCAATTATTTTGTTTCTGATTTCCCCCGCCAAGATAGTTAACTCCTTAACACTAAGGTCTTTTATATCTCCCGGGGTGTTAATTTTATCTAAAATGTTTTCAGACATCATTTATTTCCTTATGTTTATTTGTTACGGTCCAGTAAATATTCTACCAGTTCTCGCAGGAATGTGGCCTTCTCACCAAACATCTCCAAGGCCCGTACGGCCTCTGACACGGTATCCGACGCCAACTTTTTAGCTTCATCCAAAGAAGTCAACGTCACATAGGTAGATTTTTCATTCCGTTCATCACTGCCCACCGGCTTACCAATAACCGCCTCATCACCAACTACATCGAGGATATCATCAGTGATCTGAAAGGCCAGTCCGAAGCAGTCAGCGTATTTAGTCAAAGCCGCCAATTCCTCTGCCGTAGCCCCGGCTACAATAGCTCCGCTGCGAATAGCTGCTCTAAACAAGGCTCCGGTCTTCGCCCCATGCATCTTTCGCAAATCATCGATATTCATGACCTGCTGTTTGCCCTCAGCTTCCAAATCGATGGACTGACCACCAACCATACCGTTAGGACCGGCTCCCTGAGCTATCTCTCTAACCACTTTTACAAGCACATCGGCGGGAACATTATCCTGGCGAAGAATTACCTCGAAGGCCTGAGTCAATAAAGCATCACCAGCCAAAATAGCCGTGCCATCACCATAGACCTTGTGATTGGTAAGCTTTCCCCGACGATAATCATCATTATCCATAGCTGGCAGATCATCATGAATCAGGGAATAGGTGTGAATCATTTCCAAGGCGCAAGCAATATGAATATAATCCGTTCCCTTGGCCCCTACAGCATCTGCCGCAGCCATAACCAATATTGGACGAAGACGTTTTCCCCCAGCCGTGAGGCTATACTTCATGGACTCGCACAACCTTGGATCCAAGGCCTTATTTTCTTCTAATTCCTCTACCAATGCTCCTTCAATAAGCTTTATCCGCTCATTCCATTGAGTTTTGTCCACTATCAATTGCCTCCCTCAAGTATCAACGGTTCCTCAATAACTTCGCCGCTATTTTCCCGGAGGACTAAGTCCATATTATCCTCCACAGTTTTCAGTTCATCAAGACATTTCTTCGACAGTTCCATTCCCAGGGTATAATCTTCCATGATTTCCTTCAGACTGGACTGTCCGCTTTCTAATTTATCTACAATTTGCTCCAAATGGGTCAATTTTTCTTCAAAGGTTGCTTCTTTTTTGCGTGGCATGAAATTAAACCTCCTTTATCGGTTGTTTTGACAGCACCTTGGCTGCAAATTCACCGCCGCTGACCTGGATGGAATATACAGCATCCACATTTACATCCCGAATATTACTTACAATTTTACCGGTATCTTCATAGACGATGCCGTAGCCCCGTCGTAATACTTCCAAAGGATTTACCAGCTCCAGCTTTTCCATATTATGTACCAGTATGCTTCTTTTATCTTTAATAAGCTGATTAGCTGCTTTATTCAGGCGTTCCTTAAGGATTTCCACCTGCATATTTCTGGCTTCCAGAAGTTTTTCCGGCTGAGTGAAGACGAAACTGCGTCGAAGGGCCTCCACCGCTTGGCGCCGTTCCTTCAAGGCACCTATAGCAGCCATATTCATCC
>CACZYN010000172.1 GCA_902785445.1 uncultured Anaerovibrio sp. | reverse complement strand
TCCACATGAGGGCATTGTGCACCCGATCACTGTTAAAAATCATCATGCCGGAGATTCCTGCCCCCAAGAAGGCCGAAACCGCCACGCCCGCCAAGATAATCCGCACAGGCCGAATACCGTTTTTCCAGGCCAAAATATAAATACACACCGCCGCCAGCATGGCTCCCACAAAGGCTGCCGGAGTGATGAACACCTCATAGGATGGGAATAAAATAATTACTGCAATACCCGCCAAACCAGCTCCTGACGAAATGCCGATAATATGGGGATCCGCCAAAGGATTTTTCATTATAGCCTGTAATATTGCTCCAGATAAAGCCAGATTTATCCCTACCAGAGCCCCTACAATGGTCCGGGGCAGCCGAATATTCATAAAGATATTTTCATAGATCTTGCTGGTATTTCCCCCTAAAGCACCCACAATTTCGCTAAGAGGAATTTCCACCGAGCCCTTTACTATACTCAGCAGGAAACCTGCTCCCGCTAAAATAGCGAATACCACCAAAAGAGATATTCGCCACTTTAAAGTTTTATTATTTGTATCAGTCAACTTTGTATTCTCCCTTAAAATGCTTCCGGATAGACCAGCTTAGCCATTTTTTCATAACAGCTTGGATATTTCAGTCCCGGATTTATCAAAAAGGTATCCTGAGGCAGGAAATAAACCCGATTGTCCTGCACAGCCTTTACAGTACCCCAGGCAGGATTTTTCTTAAACTCCGCCAACAGATCCGCCTCCAGACTCTGGGCATTGCCCATGGTCACCACAAAGATGATTTCCGGATTTTGCTCCACCATGGTTTCCAGACTATATGGCGTAGCATCAGGATTTTTTTCCATAGGTGTCATACCCTCAGCCACGTTTTTCCAGCCAAAATCCTTGGTGATGGAGCCAGCGATACTGCCCTGTAACTGAATATTCAGTCCCTGGGAGGAACTGAACAAAATCGCCACTCGTTTTTCTTCCTTGGGCAGCTTGGCCTTAATAGCCGCAATGTCTTCATTCATGGACTTTATGGCCGCCTCGGCTTTATCCTTGTTACCGGTAACCTGCCCCATGATATTCAGCTCCCGCTTTACATCCTCATAGGTTCTGGCCTTGATGACAATGGAAGGAATGCCATTATCCTCCAACAGCTTTATCAGCTTTTCATTCATTCCCTTATTTATGATTACCAAATCAGGATTAAGGGACAAAACCTTCTCCATATCAATCTGCACTGCTTTGCCCACGGCGGGAATATCCTTGGCAAAATCAGGTATCATCTGGGAATGTGGACGTCCCACCGCATTGCCCCCTACCAAATGCAACGGCTCCAAAAAGGACACAGAACAAACCACTATACGTTCAGGTTTTTTCGAGAGTTTCACTGTCCGGCCCGCATCGTCAGTTATAACAATCTCCTCACCATTACTGTTTTGCTGGGTAGCAGTATTTCCGCCACAGCCACTTACCACCAACATGGCTACAGTCAACGCCAGCAGCAGTATAGGCTTGAATTTCTTCATAAAACAATCCTCCGTGTTCTTCCTTGTTTTTTCCCAACCCTAATCAAAGTACAATAAAGGTAAAGGTGGTATTGTGGAAACAGTTATGACTATTATTAGAGTTTTGAGCTTCCATCGGACAAAATTCTCCAAAGGAATACATACCGGAAAATCTGATGTCATGCGGAATTATGTTAGCATACCCCTTGGCTTCATCCATAACATCATTGGTAAAGGTCATCAAGCGGGAAGCACAGGAAGTAATAATCGCCGAAGAATATATGTAATCCTTCTCATTGGACACATCCACCACCGCCGAGCGGATAGCTTCACTTACCGACTTGGATACATCCTTACGTCCGAACATAGCCAGTCGTACCACGGCTCCTTTAGGAATATTCCCTAGGAAGGAACCGCTGCCATCAGCCTTGTTTATGGCCGCCAGGTGGCGCATTACCTGTATTTCATCACCATTTGCTTTTTTGTAGGTAACCAAAAACGGTGAACCCACAAATTTAGACAACAAATCATCAGAATCCAGGTCTACACCAGCTTCTCTTACCACATCCACCAGTGTTCTGTCCCCTAACTTATATACAGTATTTCCCCGAACCTCAGTAACCACTTCCTCCAAATCGGTAGTTTCCACAGAGAAACGGCTTTTCAAAACTGGCTTGATATTACCACCGATAAGGATCATCCCCATACCGGCTGAACGTACCTCCCGGTTCACCATAATACGGCATTCGGTAAATAAAAAATTATCCGAACTAAAGCCACCAAATATAGGCACACCTCCACTGGCCTCATCCAGGAGGTTTACATATTCGTCTCCCCCCACGGCAGCATCCTTAACTGCATAAGTAAGGATAATTTTTGGCTTCTCCCCCAATTCCTCTGCCAAACGCTGATAGGTACTCTTGATCTGGGCTTTATAGTTATCCGGATTCATTTCACTGGTAACCCCTGCCACAAAGGTACAATCATCAGCTGTGAATACATGGAGAGAAATCCCTTCTGTAACATAGCCCATGGACTCGGTAAACATGGACATGGCACTGGCGCCCAATATAGGGAAACCAAACTCATCCTGGAGGGCATTGGCCAACTCCTGAAAATCAGTATCCGCATGGGCAAACAATATCCCCATGGAATTTTTGTCCAACTTAAAATCCTTAAGCTTATCCTTCAATTCCTGGATACCAGCCTGCAAATCATCCATTTCTTCGGTATAAACGGCTAACGACCGCATTTGCTTCTCACTCCTAAACTATCCGTTATTCCATTTACTGATGAGTTTTTCCAGCTCATCATAATCAAATCCGTCTTCGGCTTCCTTCATTTTGTTTATAAGATCCCGCTGTTCATCACTGACACGGAATTTAGACAGTTTTTCCAGCAAGGTATCAAAAATATCCATATCATACTGGCCAATAGCATCATCCATATCGTGAATAATACCATCCAACTCTTGCTGGGATATTTCCTGCAACTCAGCCTCCTGCTGTTCATCCTGATACAGCTCATCAGCGAACCGTTCACCTAAATAGGCAATTACCGTAGCATATTTAGCCACCAATCTATCGAAATTCCGGCGAATGAAATCGAAATTGCCATCCTTACCAGCCATTTCGTGTTCCTTGGCCATTTGGGACAGTTCCTTCTGATTGATGATAGCTGCCACAGTTTTCAGAGCATGAACCTCAATGATGTAGTTGGCATAATCGCCATTCTCCAGCAAGCTGCCCAATAACTTAATCTTCTTGCGGCCATCAGTGTAAACCTGCTTCAGTATATCCTGATCCACATCATCAGTCTGAGAGGTAAACGGCTTATCCAAAATAGTGATCTTATCCTTCGGCAGGAACTGTTTCAGGCATTCGTCCAAATCTTTAACATCAATAGGCTTAGCCAAAAAACCTTGGAAACCATACTCCAAATACTGCTCCTTCATGCCACTGATGGCATTGGCAGTAAGCGCAATGACTACGGTGTACTGCCGCCCAGGAATTTCCCGGATTTTATACATGCATTCCACACCATCCATTACTGGCATCATGTGGTCCATAAACACTATGTCAAAATTCTCCGAAGTCAAAAGATTTAAGGCTTCAGCGCCACTTTCTACACAGGTAACTTTCAGCTTATATGGGCTCAGCATGCCCTCAGCGACCTTCAGATTTACCCGGTTATCATCCACCAACAGCACACTGGCCTTTTCCGCTGTGAATGTATACTGGAACAGATTCCGCTGGAACTGGTTCATATCCTTGCTTATCTTGCCCATCGGCTTCCAGTCATCAACCTTATTCACAATGGTCCAGGTAAAGATACTTCCCTTGCCATAGATACTGTCAACGGTAATATCACCACCCATGGACCGGCACAACCGCTTACTGATAGCCAGCCCCAGACCAGTTCCTTCAACGGTACGATTACGCTTGGTATCTACCTGCTCAAAACTGGAAAAAAGCTTTACCAGATCCGTTGGTTTAATGCCACACCCTGTATCCTCCACACAGGACCAGATCTTTATATGATCCTCCGGATCCGTGAGCTTTTCAAACCACATTTTAACCTTGATGTAACCCACATGGGTAAATTTTATAGCATTGGTTAACAGGTTGACCATGACCTGCTTAATGCGGATTTCATCACCTATAAGACTGAATGGGATATTCTCATCAATGTCCAGAATAAGCTCAACATCCTTATCCTGGAGCCGGACATTAATCATGGTGACTACATCATTGATGATTGATGACATCTGATATGGCATATTTATAATGTCCATTTTGCCGGCTTCGATCTTGGAAAAATCAAGAATATCGTTGATGATGTTC
>CACZYN010000171.1 GCA_902785445.1 uncultured Anaerovibrio sp. | reverse complement strand
GAAGGCACGGAGCTTGGAAAGCAGGCGAAGGCATGTATTGATGCCGGGAACCTGGTTCCAGATGAAATCACTATCGGCATTGTCCGTGAGCGTCTCGCTAAGGACGATTGCAAGAAGGGCTTCATTTTGGACGGTTTCCCTCGTACAATCGAGCAGGCTGATGCTCTCACAAAGATTTTGTCTGACCTGGGACTTAGCCTCAAGAGCGTCGTAAATATCACTGTTCCATCCGCTGATTTGGTGGAAAGAGCAGTAGGCAGACGGATTTGCAAGAGCTGCGGAGCTACTTATCACGTATCCTTTAGTCCTTCCAAGGTAGAGGGCAAATGTGATGAGTGCGGCGGCGATCTGTACCAGAGAGCTGATGACACCGAGGAAACAATGAAGAATCGGCTGTCAGTTTACGAAGCACAGACCAAACCATTGATTGACTATTACCAGAAAGCTGGTTTATACTTGGAGATTGATGGGCGTCAGGCGATTGACAAGGTATTTACCGACATTGTCAATGAGCTTAAGTAAAAGGAGCAAAACCGCTTATGTCTAAACAAGATGTAATTGAAGTTGAAGGTAAAGTCCTGGAGGCACTGCCAAATGCAATGTTCCAGGTGGAGTTGGAGAACGGTCACGTAGTTTTGGCCCATGTTTCCGGTAAGATTCGGATGAATTTCATCCGAATCCTGCCAGGTGACAAGGTGACCATTGAGCTTACGCCATATGATTTGACTCGTGGCCGTATCACCTATCGTTTTAAGTAATCTTTGCTGAGCAAAGGTAGTTCATGAAAGGGGCATAACGCAATGAAAGTTAAACCATCGGTTAAACCAATTTGTGAAAAATGCAAGGTTATTAAGCGTAAGGGTCACGTAATGGTTATTTGCGAGAACCCAAAACATAAACAGAGACAAGGATAATTAAGAAGGAGGTGCTTGATGTATGGCACGTATTGCCGGTGTAGATTTGCCACGTGATAAGAGAATTGAGATTGCATTAACATATATCTATGGTATTGGTCTTACCACTTCTCAGAAACTGTTGAAGGAGACTGGTGTTAATCCAGATACCCGTACTGCAGACTTGAGCGAAGAAGAGGTTATCAAGCTTCGTGATATCATCGATAAGAATGTAGTAGTAGAGGGTGACCTCCGTCGTGAGCAGTCCCTGAATATAAAGCGACTCGTTGAGATCGGCTGCTATCGTGGTCGTCGTCATCGTATGGGGCTTCCAGTACGCGGACAGAATACCAAGAACAATGCACGTACCCGTAAGGGCCCTAAAAAGGCTGTTGCTGGTAAGAAGAAGTAAGGAGGGCTAAAGAGTGGCAGTTAAGAAATCTGTACGTCCTAAGAAGAAGGACCGTAAAAATATCGAATTTGGTGTTGCTCATATCAGCTCCACCTTTAATAACACTATTGTTACCTTGACTGACAAGAATGGTAACGCACTTTCCTGGGCAAGCGCTGGCGGACTTGGTTTCCGTGGTTCCAGAAAGAGCACTCCGTTTGCAGCTCAGATGGCAGCAGAGGTTGCTGCAAAGGCTGCTATGGAGCATGGCTTGAAGCAGGTTGATGTATACGTAAAGGGTCCTGGTGCCGGCCGTGAGGCAGCTATCCGTTCCCTGCAGGCTACCGGTCTTGAGGTTAGCATGATTAAGGATGTTACCCCAATTCCACATAACGGTTGCCGTCCACCAAAGCGTAGAAGAGTATAATGGGAGGTGCAAACTAAATGGCAATAGATAGAGTACCAGCACTGAAGAGATGCCGTTCCCTCGGTATTGAGCCAGGTGTTGTTGGTCTTAACAAGAGTTCCAAGCGTCAGCCACGCCGCAGCCGCAGCAAGGTTAGCGAGTATGGCATTCAGCTGAAGGAAAAGCAGAAGGCAAAGTTCATTTACGGTGTACTGGAGAAGCAGTTCCGTTCTTACTATAACAAGGCAAAGAAGATGCAGGGCATCACTGGTGATAACCTCATCAGCCTTCTCGAGAGAAGAATTGATAACGTAGTTTTCCGTCTTGGTCTTGCTTCTACTCGTAAGCAGGCTCGTCAGATCGTTCGTCACGGTCACATCACTTTGAACGGCAAGCGTTTGGACATTCCATCTGCTTTGGTAGATGTAAATGATGTTGTTGCAGTATCTGAAAAGGCTCGCTCCAATGCATATTTCAAGGAGCTTTCCGAGTCCAACAGCGCATTGAGCGTTCCAGCTTGGATTAATGTTGGTTCCGATAACTTTACCGGCACCATCACCAGATTCCCAGCTGCAGATGATTTCGACGTACCTGTAGACAGCCAGGCTATCGTCGAATTGTACTCCAAATAATATCTGTGTATTAATTGTCGCAATAGTACATAAATGCATTGACTTATTGAGGAGGGCAATTCCACATGATCGAAATCGACAAGCAAAAGATTGAGATTGAGATAGAGGAAATCAGCGAGGACAACCGGTACGGCAAGTTTATCTGCGAGCCGTTGGAGCGTGGTTATGGTATTACCCTTGGTAACAGCCTGCGCCGCATACTCCTGTCCTCTTTACAAGGTGCAGCAATCACCGCTATCAAGATTGATGGCGTGTTGCATGAGTTCTCCACAGTTCCTGGTGTAAGGGATGATGTTTCCAACATCATCCTGCACCTTAAGGAACTCTGCCTCAAGATGCACAGTGATGAGCCAAAAACCATCCGCATTGAGGTTCAGGGTGAGAAGGAAGTGACAGCAGCGGACATCATCCATGATGCTGACATTGAAATCTTGAATCCGGACCTGCATATTGCAACTGTGAACGAGACAGGCTCTCTGAATATAGAAATGACTGTTGAGCATGGCCTTGGCTATGTTCCAGCCGATAAAAATAAGAAGCCTGACCAGGTAATTGGTGAGATTCCTATTGATTCTATTTTCTCTCCAGTCCGTCGCGTAAATTATAAGGTTGAAGACACCCGAGTGGGAGATGCTGTTGATTATGACCGGCTTACCATGGAGGTATGGACCGATGGTTCTATTACTCCGGAGGAAGCTGTCAGCAAGGCAGCAGGCATATTGATTGCTCGGTTGAAGCTGTTCAGTAATTTGATTATTGATACTAAGCTGGCGGCATCTGAGGATGCTTCCGCAACCCCTGAGACAATTGATATGGAGGATTCGCCAATTCTTGACAAGAAGGTTGAGGAGCTGGAACTGACTGTTCGTTCTTATCATTGCTTGATGAGAGCAGAGATCAAGACAGTTCGTGACCTCATCAACAAGACAGAGGCGGAAATCATGAAGGTTCGTAATCTTGGAAACAAGTCCTTGGTGGAAATCAAGAACAAGCTCCAGGAATTGGGCTTATCACTTAAGAACAATGATGGTTCTATGGGCTGATAGCCTGTAGTAAATTTGTTTATCGTTCGAGATAAAGTTATAGGAAAGAGGGAAATAAATGGCTTACAGAAAATTAGGTCGTAATTCCAGTGCTCGTAAGGCACTGTTTAAAAGCATTCTGACTTCCTTCTTCAAGCATGAGCGCATTGAGACTACCGAAGCTAAGGCTAAGGAAATCAGCGGCCTCGCCGAGAAGCTGATCACTTTGGCAAAGCGCGGTGATTTGGCAGCACGCCGTCAGGCAATCGCTCAGTTGGCTGATGAAGATGTTGTTAGAAAACTGTTCAGCGAGATTGCTGACAAGTGCAAGGATCGTCAGGGTGGTTACACTCGTATCCTGAAGCTGGGCCCACGTCGTGGTGACGCAGCTCCAATGGTTATCCTTGAGTTGGTAAAGTAATTTACAGCTAACGATATAATTTAGAGACATTCCTTAGGGAATGTCTCTTTTTTATTTAATAAAATATATCAAAAATGACTAAATACCTAAAAAATTGTTGACAGCATTTATGATGAGTGGTAATATGTGTTCTGTAATGATATCCATTATCAATATATAAATATGGAGTATATGATAATCTTCGGGACTATAGTTCATTGGTTTGATAATGAATTTAAAGATTTTTTTGGAGGTAATGAATGAAAAGTATCGTAGTAGTGTCCAGTCGCACAGGAAATACGCTGAAAGTCGCTGGGGCAGTGGCCTTTGCTTTGGATGAACAGCAGGAGGCCGTTAAAATAGAAGAAAAACCCGATGTAACCGACTATGATTTGGTAGTGGTGGGCACATGGATAGACCGGGGAACAGCTGATCAGAAAGCTGCAGAGTTTATTAAATCCCTGCGTAACAAAAAGGTAGCTGTATTTATCACTTTGGGAGCTTATGCTGATTCTGATCACGCCAAGAAATGCGTCGAGAATGTGATTGGTCTATTTGATGAAAGCTGTGAAGTGGTGGGCTCCTTTATT
>CACZYN010000170.1 GCA_902785445.1 uncultured Anaerovibrio sp. | reverse complement strand
CGCCCATTGCGGAAGATTCCCCACTGCTGCCTCCCGTAGGAGTTTGGGCCGTGTCTCAGTCCCAATGTGGCCGTTCATCCTCTCAGACCGGCTACTGATCGTCGCCTTGGTGAGCCGTTACCCCACCAACTAGCTAATCAGACGCAGGCCCATCCTTCAGTGACCGGTTGCCCGGCCTTTGGTACATCGGTCATGCGACCAATGCACGTCATTCGGTATTAGCACCCCTTTCGAGGTGTTGTCCCCATCTGAAGGGCAGGTTGCCTACGCGTTACTCACCCGTTTGCCACTAAGCTCCAAAGAGCAAGCTCTTCTTCGCTCCGTTCGACTTGCATGTGTTAAGCACGCCGCCAGCGTTCGTCCTGAGCCAGGATCAAACTCTCCAAAAAATTATTTGAGCGTTCGTCCTGAGCCAGGATCAAACTCTCCAAAAAATTATTTGAAGAACCTGAATGGCTCTAAAAGTTTCTAGAATTACCTTTTAATAAAGGAATTTCATAGTTTTGCACAAACTATTATGTATGTTTACTGTTTATAAAAACAGTACCATCATCTGGCTTGAATCATGTGTGCATGATTCTTGTTGCATTGTTTAGTTTTCAAAGAACACCGCCAACTCATTGAGTCAGCTTGTATAATATAACTCTTTTTCTCATTCTTGTCAACAACTTTTTATATTTTTTCTAAAAAAATCAGGTGGAGTTAAATCCACCTGACAATTTTATATTATTTATAAATCCTTGGTACTCTAGGGCTTAACATACATGGAAGCTCATAATTTATGGTTCCTAACCAGCCGGCAACTTCATCTGTTGTTAAAGTATCTGAGCCAAAAAGGACCACCGCATCTCCCTGCTTTATTCCTGGTATATCTGTCAAATCAACCATACACTGATCCATACATATACGACCAACTACCGGTGCCCGTTTCCCTTGATACTCCACTTGAGCTTTGCCACTTAACATACGGGTATAACCATCCGCATAGCCCACTGGTAATGTTCCAATAAGGCTATCCCGCCCAGCAGTCCAGGTACAACCATAGCTTATGGATTCACCCTGGGCTAAATCTTTCAAGTATACTATCTTGGCACAAACCTTCATAACCGGTTTTAATTCAATATTGTGCTTTACCTCATCCGACGGCCATAAACCATAAAGAATAATTCCAGCCCGTACCATATCAAAATGCGCCTCCGGCATTTCCAAAATAGCTGCTGAATTAGCTATATGCTTTAAAGGAATATTCACTCCGGCACTTTCTACTTGATTAATTGCCAGCTTAAAGGCTTCCAACTGTTTATTGGCATAACTTTTATCTTCGGCATCTGCCAAAGCAAAATGGGAAAACATTCCTTCCAGTTCAACACCCGGCATCTGAGAAATCCCTTTAGCATATTCTCCGGCCTGTTCAGGCTTTATACCAATTCGGTGCATGCCTGTATCGATTTTCAGATGAACTTTGGCTCTTTTACCCAGTCTTACTCCCTGAGCAGAAATCGCTTTGGCCTGTTCAATCGTAAATACAGCCTGGGTTATATCATAATCCACCAATTCATCTGCCTGCTCATTTGGAGTTGCTCCTAGTATGAGAATCGGTGTGGTAAACCCGGCTTTCCTAAGGGCGATTGCCTCGCTTAATACTGCCACTGCTAAATAGGATGCTCCCATTTCAACGGCTTTTTTGGCCACAGCTATAGCGCCATGACCATAACCATCTGCCTTTACCACCGCACACCATTTGGCATTGTTTTTTATACAACTCTTGATATTTCTGATGTTGTCCTCCAGTGCTTTCAAATCAATTTCTGCCCATACAGCCCGGCTTGCCATGATCACTCCCCCTTTGTAATATAATAGCCTGCCTCAGGGGCAGGCTATATAAAGCAACTAATTAACCACTTAGCATTTCATCATTGAAATATATTGCTGACTCGATTTTCAATTTAACTTATTACAGCTCACCCTTTTTGATTACTTCAACACCGCCCATATATGGAATAAGTGCCTTAGGAACTCGGATAGAGCCGTCCTCATTCTGATAATTTTCCAAAATAGCCGCAAAGGTTCTGCCTACTGCCAATCCGGAACCATTAAGGGTATGTGCAAACTCTGGCTTGCTCTGTGAATCCCGACGGAACTTAATATTAGCCCGACGTGCCTGGAAATCCAAGCAGTTTGAGCAGGAAGAGATTTCCCGATAGCAATTCTGGGCCGGCATCCAAACCTCAATATCATAAGTCTTGGCGGAAGTAAAGCCCATATCACCAGTGCAAAGAAGAACCACATGATATGGCAGTTCCAAAATCCGCAATACATCCTCAGCATCATCTACCATCTTTTCCAATTCATCCCAGGAATTTTCTGGCTTACAGAATTTAATCAACTCAACCTTGTTAAACTGATGCTGACGAATAAGCCCCCGAGTATCTCTACCTGCACTACCAGCTTCCGCACGATAGCAGGCAGTATATGCGCAATAATACTCTGGCAGGGATGCCCCATCCAATATTTCTTCCCGATGATAATTGGTTGTAGGCACTTCAGCTGTAGGAACCATATAATAATCCAAGCCCTCAAGCTTAAACATATCCTCCGCAAACTTCGGCAACTGGCCAGTTCCAATCATACTGTCCTGATTAACGATACATGGTGCCAACATTTCCGTATAGCCATGCTTGGTAGCATGCAGATCCATCATAAAATTAATAAGAGCACGCTCTAACCGGGCACCTAAGCCCTTGTAGAAAGTAAATCTGGCACCGGTGACTTTAGCAGCCCGCTCGGCATCTATGATATCCAAGGCCTCACCCAAATCCCAATGAGCCTTTGGCTCAAAATCAAACTTGGTAGGCTCCATGAATTTTCTAACTTCTGGATTATCTGTATCATCTACGCCATAAGGAACATCCTCCTTAGGCATATTTGGAATACTGAGCATTAAATTCCTGAGCTCAGACTCTACATCCCTGAGTTCATTATCCAACTTGGAAATTTTATCACCAACAGCCTGCATCTCTGCCACGATACTGTCAGTGTTTTCTCCAGCCTTTTTCATGGCGCCAATCTTCTTGGATACAGTGTTGCGCTCTGCCTTTAAGGTCTCAACCTCAGCCAGAATTTCCCGACGCTTTTTCTCAATATCTTGAAAACCGTCCAAAGACAGGCTATTGTGGCGCTTCTTCAGCATTTCCTGTACAGCATCCAAGTTTTCTCTGACAAATTTTATATCTAACAAATTAATAACCTCCATCCCATCTGGAATAAGTTTAATTTTTCTCCCACCCTATGATTATAACGCAATTGTTCAGATTTTGCTATAAGCAAAATATTCCTATTAGCGTTTCGTCGAAGCACGAGCAATTTTTTCGACATAACGCAATTGTTCAGATTTTGCTATAAGCAAAATATTCAAACCTCTAAATCCGTACCTCAAAGTTTCCATGTATATTATCATCGTCATCATCATTTTTAGTAGACTTACGAATAGTCTTTTTGGACTCCGCCTCCTGAGTAGACCCTTTAGTAACCTGCGGTGATACTGTTGACCGCTTTGTATCTGTTTTTTTCTGCCGATTCAGGTACGTAAATCCCACCAAAGCCATGACAAATATCAGCACAAAGGGCCAGATACTTATTTGCCCAAACAGGGAATCATTATTGCCAATGTGAATTTTCTGTCCCTGATCCTGCACCTCGGCATTTAACTGCTGATCACTGTTATCCTGTGGTAGCTGCACCGATTGCTGGCTAGTAACTGAATTTTCCTCACCCTTGCTGTCACTTCCTGCTTCTCCCTGCTGGGGAGACGCTTTTGCTGCAGTTCCTTCGTTGCTTTGCTGATTTTTCCCCTTATCCTCGGGAGAGGAAATCGTTATATGCACGCCAAAATCCCGAGCCCCCGCTTCGCTGCCCGTATTATTGGAATTAGCCCCCGCATCCGCTGGCGGTGCGGTATCCCCTTTGGGTGACGCAGGCGGTGTGGGCGGAGTAGGTGGTGTAGGCTGCTTTATGGCCATAATTAATCCCCTTCCAAATTAGAAAAGGCCTTTGACTGGTACATCAATGGCCCTTTAGAATTATTTCAACTTTTCTGGATGACAACGCTTGCAAGGGACATACCCTTCTTCTCTAGCCTGCTTGTTATTTTCTTTGGCGGTGGCTCCATCTTCAAATATCACCGGTTCTAATATCTTTTTTGCCAGTGGACAATCCGGACGATGGAACTGTCCGGTGTAATGATCACCAACCCGTTCAATCTCTACAGTAGAAATATCATTGAAATCATTTTCCACCGAGTTAATGTATAACTTATATCCCACTACCCCCACCAGGAAAATTATCACTAACGCCACAATTAATTTTACCCTGGCCTTATTTTGTTCTTCCATTTACCTAGCCTCCTAATAACTTACTGCCCAATATTATACCATTTTGAACAATTTTAGTATATAGAACGGGGATGAATTTTACATGAAAAAACGCCCCTGGCTGCACAAAACAGCCAGAGGCGCTAATTTGTTATTTAACTTATTGGCAAATTAGCCGAGAAGGCCAACAGCACTAGCTACTACGTAAGCTAATACACCACCGCAAAGTGGAGCTACTACAGGAACCCAAGCATAACCCCAGTTGCCGTCACCCTTGTCAGGGATAGGGAGGATTGCATGTGCAATTCTTGGACCAAGGTCACGAGCTGCGTTCATTGCATAACCGGTAGGACCACCAAGGGAAAGACCAAGAGCCCAGATCAGCATA
>CACZYN010000169.1 GCA_902785445.1 uncultured Anaerovibrio sp. | reverse complement strand
CAGACAGCCGACAGTAAGGTGGAGAAATTGGAAAAATCCTCTGCTGATGCGGAAGAGAAGGCCAAAAAGGACAAGTCCATGGAATGGAAGTTCTCCGGTGATATTCGAGCTCGGGCTATATTAGAGCGTAACTCTGATGGCGTTGGCTATACCTATCGGGTTCGCTTAAAGGGTGAGAAGCCAATTACCGAGGATTTAAAATTCGTATTCCGTGATGTTATGATGAATGAAAATCCTACTGGTGTTACGGGCAGCTCTAACGTGATTGGTAAGAATGACGTGGTTTCCCAGAGCTCCAGCAAGGAATCCTTTAATAAATTTGATAATGCTTATTTCATGATTTCCAATATTGGCGGTAAGAAGGCCAATACCGTTAAAATCGGTCGCTTCGGTCATAGCTTTGGTACTACCGGTTACTGGTCGGGCGAGTGGACCTATGGTATGTATGATGGCCTGGAATTCGCTACTCAGTCCGGTAAACTGAAGTGGGGCTTTGGTTTTGGTGACTGGGGCGCTGCCAATGACCCTACTGGTGACAAGTTTACTGTGGGGGCCGATGGGATTGTTAGAGGGGCTCAAGGCACTGATTCTCTTGGTACTACCGGTTCCAAGATTGAGCGTAACTATTTTGCCAAATTGAACTATGCTCCTACCAAGGGAGATAATATCAATTTGTGGCACCTGAGAGAAACTGGCGGCGACAGCAGCCCAAGAGATTATAATCTCCTTGGCTTGGGCTTCACCCATAACTTTGACAAAAACTGGTCCATAGCCGTTGATTATTCCCATAACTCCGGTAAGGATGACCATAGACGTCATGATGGTAAGGTTGCCGTTCTTTCCTATAAGAAGGCTACCTATAGTAAGCCAAATAGCTTTGGTATAAAGGCTTACTACATTAATGTTGATAACTTTAACGTTGGTAAGGCCGGTACCAGTGTGCTGATTCCACGTAATGACAACACTGGTTATGGTATCAGCTTCCACTATACTTTAGCCAGGAATCTGATGTTTGATCTCTTCGGTGAGTTCAATATGAAGAAGAACAGTACTGGAGCCAATATTGGTAACTACTATCGTGCTCAGCTCAGTGCTCAGTTCTAAGTCAATTTTTAAAAGTACATCAAAAATCCGTCAGCTCAGTGAGCTGACGGATTTTTTAGTAAATTCACGCTATTAAATTACAGCAATCAGAATTTGAACTGGCGGAGTGCCTGTTTTTGTTCTGTAGCCATGGAAGATAAGCTTTCACTGGCGGAAGCAATTTCTTCCGAAGAAGCAGACTGTTCTTCGGTGGCTGCAGAAACGGATTCCATACGGGAAGAAACCTCCCGGCCCTTGGAGTTGATTTCTACCACAGACTGGGAAATGTTCTGGGCATCCTCATTAACCTGTACAATAGCTGCATCCATGGCCTTGGTCTTTTCGGCACCATCCTGTACCAGTGCATGAATGCGTTCAAATACTGCCTGCAAATCTTCAACGGACTTGGCTCCATTAACCACGGCTTCGCAGCCTTTGTTCATGGAATCAACAGCATCAGCAGTATCCTTCTGCATAGCATTAATCAAATCGGCAATCTTGTGGGCAGCTTCCTCGGACTGTTCTGCCAACTTACGAACCTCTTCAGCTACAACGGCAAAGCCACGGCCGTGTTCACCGGCCCGGGCGGCCTCAATAGCGGCGTTGAGAGCTAACAAGTTGGTCTGACTGGCAATCTGGGAAATAGCATCAACAATGGCACCAATTTCTTCGGAGCGGGCACCCAGGCGAGTTACCATTTCAGCGGTGCTGCTTACGGTGGATTCTACATCCCGGATTTCCTGAACAGAATCAGCCAACGCCTTGTTGCCTTGCTCAGCTTCATTAGCTGCTGTCATGGAATTATTGGATACCTCATTGGCATGGCCACGCATGGACTGAATGGAATCATTAACCTTGGTAAGAAGCTCTTGACTCTCTTTCAGCATATTTTCCTGGGACATAACCAGGTGAGCGGCATCGCCTACAGCCTCAGCGGACTGAACGGAGGCCTGAGCGAACTGCATAGAGGCTTCCTTGAGGTTGCCAGAAGAATCATTAATATCTTGAATGGCCTTATATACACCCTTCATATAGGTGCCCATCTTGCGTTGCATATCGGAAAGAACCTGGGAAAGATGACCAAATTCGTCACCACGGTTCATGGCAGTAGCCGAACCACGGAAGTCGCCATCCCGGAGCTTTTCACAAATATGGACCATTGCAGAAAGGGCACTGGTGATGTTATTGGCGGTAAATACGCTGAAAAGAGCCTGTAGTACTACTGAAACAACAGTAACAATGATGATCATTATCGCAGCATTACTGTTAGCATCACTGTTATTTTGTGCCGCAGCTTCAGCCTGCTTATTTACCACGTCCTGTGTGCCATGCAGGGCGTCACGGAGACCACGGGTAGCAGCAGCACCGGAAGCTTCATAAAGCTTTTGGGCTTCAGCAGTTTTACCCTGGGAACCCAACTCAACAGCACGTCCCATAACTTGTTTGTAATTGGCCCACTGCTTGTCAATTTCGGCGGTGTCTTCAGCCGGAGTACCTTTTACAGCTTCTTTATATTCAGCCAAGGCTTTTTCTACATTATCAACGCCTTCCTTTTGCTGTTTCTTCCAGCTGGCCATACGTTCAGCAGTGACGTCATTGGCAGTAATAATCTGTAGGGTTTTTACCATCATAACGCGGCTGTATTCTATAGCTGTACCTAAATGCTGTACCCCCTGCATTTCCTTCTGATACATGCTGCGCATACCTTCATCGGCACTGTTTAAAGCCCGATAGCCGGTAAAACTGATGACTAGCATGGCTACCGCCGATACGGCTACAATAAGCAATAGTTTGCCGGCAACTTTGATGTTGTTAAAAAACATAACCTTGCTCCTTTCCCCAATATAGTAAATAACGCTTAATTATAGACAAAGATCTTAGCGATTTATACCTGTAAATCGCCACCTCACCAATTTCTACATTTCGTCATTGACATAGCAAATTCCTGCTACAAGTCAAACAAAACATAAGTATTTTTGTTATTCGTTTCGGTACAGTTCAAGTCATGTATACATTGACACGTTTTAGTTACGGTGGTAACATTTTAGCTGTTGTGATTAAAAATAAGGGGAGTTTTATGTGAATGAGAAATTGAGTTGGAAAAACTATTTGTTTGTGGCCAGCATGCTCTTTGGCATGTTCTTTGGAGCGGGTAATATCATCTTCCCGGTTCACTTGGGACAGGCAGCGGGGAGCAACGTATGGCCAGCTATCGCGGGCTTTATTTTGACCGGTGTGGGTATTCCGATTTTGGCGGTGGCTGCTATTGGCATGTCCGGGGGAAACGGTTTGCAGGATTTGGCTTCCAGGGTGAATAAAAAGTATGCCATGTTCTTTACTTGTATGCTTTATTTGACCATCGGACCTTGCTTTGCGATTCCTCGTTGTGCCACGGTACCATTTTCCATGGGAATTGCACCGATGCTCACTGGCTTTACTCCGGAAGTGGCCTTGTTTGGCTTTTCGGTGGTATTTTTTGCCATTGTCATGTTCTTTTCCCTCAGACCAAGTGGAATTGTGACCTGGGTAGGAAAGATTTTGACACCTATTTTCCTGGTGTTCTTGGGCAGTTTGCTGCTGGTGGCCTTTGCCAATCCAATGGTGGACAGCATTGCCAATATTGCACCATCAGCAGATTATGAAACTGGGGCTTTTGCCAAGGGTGTACTGGAAGGATACAACACCATGGACGCCATGGCTGGCCTGGCCTTCGGTATTATTGTGGTTAACAGCTTGAAGAGATTGGGACTTAGCAATAACGAAGCCATTGCTTCTTCTACCATTAAGGCCGGTGTTCTCAGCGGTATCATCATGTCTGTCATTTACTTGATGATTATCATCATGGGTACCATGAGTTTGGGCGTGTTCCCTATGGCCGAAAATGGCGGTGTGGCACTGTCAGATATTTCCGGTTTCTACTTTGGGTCGGCTGGTGTATTCGTTTTAGCTGGTATTGCTACCTTCGCCTGCCTGAAGACAGCCATCGGCCTGGTAACCAGTTGTTCCGAGACCTTCTGTGAGATGTTCCCGGATGGTCCTGGCTATCGTACCTGGGCCTGTATCTTTGGTGCAGTATCCCTGTTGATTTCCAATGTGGGACTGACGGCGATAATCGTATATGCTATTCCAGTATTAATGTTCCTGTATCCGCTGACCATTACCTTGACCTTGCTGGGGCTGGCTGGACGTTATTTCAACCATTCCAAGTGGGTATATGGCATGGTTACGCTGTTTACTGTTATTGCGGCGATTTTTGACCTGATGAATGCTCTGCCTAAGGAACTGGCTG
>CACZYN010000168.1 GCA_902785445.1 uncultured Anaerovibrio sp. | reverse complement strand
GTAACGGCGTGTAAAAGGCTACCTTTACCGGTGTCATATACCCATTTACCGGTTCAAAGAACAAGGACTTTACCGTGGTGTCCACCACCGGCACCTGTCCCTGGTTCAAGGAAAGCTGGGCCTGTACCCGCTTTGGCCGGCCGGAGTCCATCTTAAAGACCTTGCGTCGCCATTCATCTCCTCGGCCGTCAGCAAAGGCCACGAAGAAAATGATGCCAAAAATAGCCCCCCATATGAGCCCTACCAAGACATCCCACAGACAGATGGCCCCAGTGGTGAGCAAGGTCAATATTGTAGGTTCAATGAGCCAGGAATAGTTCTTGCTAAGCTTGACTTGGGAAACCGCCACCCGGCCAGTCTGGCCGTTCACTACCGCCAACACCGGGCCAATACTAAGTACATATACCGGCAGCAAAGCTGGCAGACGCAGAATATTTCCTGCCTGCATTTTTAGCATTACGCCGGTGGTCTGCAAAGCCTTTTCCGCCTCCGGTCTAAAGCTGTCCTGCACTTCCTCCAGTACCCGGTTCTCCAGTGCCAGCCCGTCCACATCGGAGAGCTTCACCCGTTGACCGGCAATAAAGGCAAATTCAAAGGGCTGGGCTGCTGTCCACTCAAAGGGCTCCATAGCATCCAGCACCAGATTGTCAAACTGCTTGGAGGTATTGACGGCAATGCCGTTCAAAAAGCCTCCCATATTATATTTCCGGTCAGAAAAGGTCTCCAACCGCTGTACCTGGGCCGTCACCGGCCCCCGAATAAGCTCATAGGGCAAATAATAGCCCCTGAGATTCTGGATATTGGCGGAAACGGTCTTGGCTTCTTCTTTCCGGGAATTCTTTCGCACCCATTCTGCCAACTTTCCTCTGGCCTCTTCCTCAGTGAGTACAAAGGGAATAATCACCTCCGGCAGCTCATCGGATTTTCCGAAGGCCCGCCGGGCAAATTTACCGCCGCAAAAATCGCATTTTCCCATGGCCTCACCCTTGGGAATAAGCACCTGGGCACCGCAGTTCTGGCAGGAATGTACCTCCTCAGCTGCCTTGCTGTCCTGCAAAATGGTCTTTCGCCGGGCATCCCGCCACTGCTCCAAGCGCATAATCGGGTCCTTTACATCAGTCACCCCACCGCAATACTGGCAGTGATACCGTTGAGTCACTATGTCATAATTGGCCGGCGCACCACAGCTATGGCAGTACACCGCCAAGGGATGATTATTGGTCACTATACCCAATCCTCTCTTATTTTATTATCTATGCACCAAATAACGCATATAGGCGGCCTTAACCTCTTTTTGCCGCCGCTGACTTATTGGTATCTGAATCCCATTATGCAACACAAATCCCGCTTTGTCCATCTTCTTCACATAATCCATATTAATGATGATACGGTGATGGCATTCCACAAAATTTCTCCGCAATAGCAATATTTCCTGACAATTAACGTAGGCCAAATTTGTATCCAACTCTGAATCCAGCAAATGAATGCTTAGGCGATGATGGGCATTAATATCCACATACACAATTTTCCGGAAGGGAATATTCACCTCTTCCCCATTGACGGTGGCTGAAAGACTTTTCTCCCCATCCATCAGCTGGTGGAAAACATGCTCCATGGTGTGAGAAAATTCCGCCAAATGGTCGGTCAAGGGTTTTAACAGATATCCGGCCGCAAATACCCGATATCCCTCCAATATATAATCCTGACTGGTGGTCAAAAAAATGATTGGCACCTTTTCATCCTGCAAGCGGATAGCCTCAGCGGCCTCCATCCCGGTCATATCGGCCATAAATATATCCAGCACCAGGAGATCATACTTGCCAGGAGAGAAGTTTTCCAGTAAATCTTCCGCACAGGCAAAGGTATCCAAGGAAAAATCATCCACAATATCAGGATATGACTCACTTACATAGCGATGCAACTGCTCCTCGGCGATCTGTCGATCAGCCGCCAAATCATCGGCAATAGCGATATTCATTTGTCACACCCCTTCTTTCTGCCATTATCTTTTATGTCTTAACATATAGCATATATTTATCTATTTTTCTACCCTTCAGCCAAAAGTGATGGAAAAATTGAAAAAGTGATGTATTTTGCACCGAAAATAGAGTTAATTTTCGAAAAAAATATTAAATAAAACTTTTGTCATCTATTTAACCAGAAAAAAGTTATATAATATAACCAGTATAATTGTGCCAAAGAGGAGGTGGGAAAATGCTGACAGCTGTTTTTTTTGCGCTAAAAATAACGTTAATACATTTGGCGGGAGCCTATCTTCGTTATGTATCCTTCAGCAAGGAATTTTCCCGTCAGGCATCCCTCTCCTACTGGAAAAAGATAGCTGTTGTAAGCCTTATCCTTACCTGCTTCTACGTTTTTCAGTTTCTTGATACGGCTATAGATGTAAGAAGCTATAAAACGATCCTGCTATTTGGCTGGATTCCCTATCAATATCTTTTTGTTCGGGCAATGCCCAACCAAGGGCTCTCCCATCTGTTTGTATTCAGTATGTTTGCCATGTGGACCTTTATTCTCCACAGTCTGGCCTGCCTTGCTCTGGCCCTGTTCTTTATGGAACAGAATGAGGAATTTGTTCTGCAATTGGAATCCGCATTATATATTGCCTTCTACCTGGTGCTGCTGCCTCTGGCCCGGCATTATTTCAGATCCCTTCTGGAAATCTTTTCCCGTTTCACCCGTCGGGGAGTAAAAATATATTTTGCCCTGCTGCCATTGGTGATGACCGCCGGTTATCTGGCTATGATTAACGATGGGATATTATGGCATTCCTGGGAAGAACGCCTGGCCCGCCTTCTTTTGCCAGTGGCCTTTTTTATAATTTATCACTATATTTTGGCCACTTCCCAACACATCTATGAGCAAAAACATTTATTGCACAATTCAGCCATTATGAAACAGGAATTGTTGTATCTTGAAGAAGCCCGTTTATTGGCCGCTGATAACCGGGAGCAGATGCAAAAGCATTTATCCGGTCTTTTGGATACTTATAAAGAACTGCGCCAGCTCCTGCAACAAGGCAAAATCAAAGAGGCCCAGGCCTACATCAGTCAGCAGGAGGACCGGCTTTCTGCCACGGCCATTATTGCCTATACGGATTATTCCATAATCAATGCGGCCATTTCCATTTATCTGCACCGAGCCAAAACCGCCGGCATCGGAATCATTCAAAAAATTAATCTGCCCCGCACCATGGGCACTGACGAAAATGATTTGGCGGTGCTCTTAGCCAATTTGCTGGAAAATGCCCTGTTGGCCAGTGCCAAGGATAATGGTGCCCGACAGATTACCCTGATACTGCAACACAACGGTGACCAATGCGTACTGGAAATTGCCAATACCTTTAAGGGCACTCTCCATTTGGGAGAAGACGGCTTGCCGAAAACCAGCCGAGACGGCCACGGTATTGGTATGCTGAGCCTGAAAAACTTTCTGGACAAATATGACGGCTATGCGGATTTTAGCTGTGAAAACGGTTGGGTGCGCCTGACCATGTACTGGGAGGATCAAAAACCATGCTGACTTTTGTTATCATCCTGACCTTAAGCCAAATTTTTATTACCTATCTGATTTTCAATCGGGAAATGCACGAAAATATCCGCAAGGAGCAGGCCAATGACCTGCTGCGCCTGCGGCTGAACTCCTTGAAGCACGAGGCAGAGCTTATACGAAATGACATTGATACCACCCGTATTTTACGTCACGATTTGCGCCACCACTATCGCCTGCTGTACGCCCTGTTAAAGGACAATGATGTGGACACGGCGCTGGAACACATACGAACCCAAGAGGCGGCCATACGGGACATGCGCCAAATATAATCTCAAATAATGGCAATAAAAAAGCGGCTCAAAGCCGCTTTTTTTGTATTAGTTCAAGGCTGCCGGAATCTCTTCGGCCTCCTCTTCCTTATCTTCTGTCTCAACCTGGCCAGTGATCAATTCCTTGCCACAGTGTTTTACCACCAATACAGCCAAGGTCATCAGAGCCACAGCGATTATCAGCTGCAGGCCATCCACCATGAACAGGAAGTTCCCGGCCACCAGCTTACCATAAATACCCATTACACTAAGTACCAGGGCACTCATTGTTACCAGGAACATGAATACCATCGGTACATACAGCATCCAGCCTTTCCGGCCAGTGGTACGAAGGAATACCGCCAGGGCAATCAGTACCAGTGCCGACAACAGCTGATTGGCAGCACCGAAGAGTGGCCAGATGTTCATGTAACCAGCCAAGCACAGCATATAGCTAAGAATCAAGGTCAAAGCTGTAGCAAAGTAGGTATTGCCAAAGAGCTTGGCAACTGGTCCTGGCTCATGACCTTCACTTGGCGAAACTAATTCCTGAAGGG
>CACZYN010000167.1 GCA_902785445.1 uncultured Anaerovibrio sp. | reverse complement strand
TAATTAAAATGATTGTTAAGCCATTCAAAAAGATCAAATCTATGAAATTGAACTGAAACATTCAAACATTTCTCAAATTTCAGCCCATTCTGTTCGCAAAGATGTACAATTTCATAATTTCCTCCTATTATTGCGTATTCACAAGTTTTCGCTTTAATTTCTTCTCCATTAATTAATAGAAACCTAAAACACTTTACTGATCCAAATAATGCTGCTATTTGAAGGTTACTTAATTTCTTCATAAAGAAATACGTCACTCCAGGAAAGAATTGTTGGATATCATAATATTTTTGTTCTGTTTCAGTGTTTTGAATAGCCAAAAGTTGTTGCAAATTATCTACATCATCTTCAAAAATATATCGTTCTGCAGTACCTTCGTCGGCAAAATCAAATATATGTTTACTAGTTATGTAAATACTGGCTTCTGGAAGCATATTTTGCAAAACAGAAAATTTCCAAAATTCTTGCAAATCAATTTTAAACTTTCCTGAAAATGAATTGAACAAATACATTATTGACTGTCTTTCTTTTGGTCTTATAGAAGCGGCATAATTAATGCGCTCAAGAATGTATTGCTGTGCTTTCTTTTCTTTTGATTTTTCAAAGAAATTCAACATTTTTTCCTTTATTTTAACCATAAATTACGGCATAAAAAAGGAGCAGATAGCATCTGCTCCATGAAAAACATATTATCCCAAAAGATTTAAGAACCAGCCGGCATTACTGTTGGCCTGGGCCAGCATAGCCTGGGCTGCCTGCATCTGAATATTGTTGGCGGTAAATTCCGTAATTGCCTTAGCCAAATCAGCGCTGACAATGGTTTCCATAGCCGCCGTTACATTTTCATGCTGGGTAGTAATATTACTCTGGGTAAAGTCCAGACGGGACTGAATAGCACCCACAGTGGTCTGCTGCTCCAATAGGCGATTAATCGCATTGTCGATAACATTAATTGCCGCATTGGCATCTTCCTGAGTTCCTACGCTGAGATAAGAACCATCCGAGCCCTGAAGGCCCAAAGCCCGCGCGCCCATATCATTCAAGCCCACATGCATATTCTGGCTGGCGTGGGTTCCGGTATGAAGTACCAGAGAATTATCCTCCCGCTTGTCGGTACCGGCAATAGTTTCACTGAAATCATCCAATACAGCATTAACATCCTTCTTCTCATTGCCATTAGCATCAGTAATGGAAATGGTGAAGCCGGAAATTGTACCAGCTTTGCCTGCCTCGGCAGCCTTTACTGTAATAGCATTTTTATCATCAACAGTGTGCAGCTCTTTGCCGGAGCTATCAGTACCAATAAGGGTAGTTGCTTCGGCCATTCCAGAAGTATCAAATACTTCGCCGCCCCCTGCTTCGTTGGCTTTCTTGAAAATGTCCTCCAAAGTGGACTCACCAACGGCAAAGGAAGTGGAATAGGTCTTGCCATCCTTTACATAGGATACATTTACGGTATCATTTGCTGAAATATTAAGATTATCCCCCTGCCGACGGGTCAAATCCGTCAACTTGGTTTCACCGGTAACTTCCGTACCAAAACTTCTGTTGGTATAAGCCTGCTGCGTCTCCAGTGTAGCTGAGCTGTTGGAGCCATTCAGTAAATACTTGCCGTTGTAGGTCACCAGGGAATTATCATTAATCTGATCAATATACTGATTCAATTCCTTTTGAATAATTGCCCGGTCACTGTCCTTGGCTGTATCATTTGCCGCAGCAATAGCCTTTTCCTTAAGTGTCTGAAGTATTTCCAAAGTACTGGACATCGCTCCATTTGCCACATTAAGCATGCTGTTACCAGTCTGAACATTAGAAAGAGTCTGCTCCAAAGAACCAATTTCCACATTCATGCGTTTGCCAATAGCATAGCCTGATGCGTCATCCTTCGGGGAATTAATTTTATTCCCCGTAGCAACTTGGTTCATACTTTTTGCCGCTGCAGCATATTTGGCATTCATCAAATTGAGAATGGATAGCTGCTGGGCGTAAGAACTAATAGTAGCCATATTATTACCTCCCTGTGAATCTCTGCCATAACATCCGTGTCATATAGAGACAGTATCTCTTAATTACTTTATCGATATTATATTATAAAAAATTAACGAGGAAAAATTAAATTTTAGAAATTTTTTGAAGATTTAACTGCGAGACATTCTCGTCCCAGTATAGTATAATAGTTAAGTGATTTTATCCCTATTAGGAGGGAACTTTTCCAATGAAAAAAATTGACTGGCAGGAAAAGCTTGTCCAAGGTCGGAGGCGCACCCGCTTTCAACGCATAGCCGGTATCATAACATTGGCTGCGTTGCTGGGCTTTGGCCTTTGGTATTTCTTCTTTGCTTCAACGCCAGAATACGCGCTAAATCAACTTCATACAGCCATAATCAATAAGGACCAGGAAACCATCGAGAAGTATTGCAACCTGGAAAGCATCTGTGGCAAAGCCTATGATGATCTCACCCGGGACATGTTTGCTCACGATGAGCACCTTTCCGATGACACCAAGGTAATGTTTGAGACCTTCTACATGAAGATAAAGCCTCAACTCATTGCTGAAACCCGTGGTCTTATTCTGTCCTATATAGCTTCTGACAAATGGCTTCCTCCCTCTGGGGACAACCTTTTAAAGGGGCGCCAGCTTGGTATTGATTACGAATACCTTATTGAACGCTCCCAGCTCAGAAATACGGAACTGGTGAAAATCGATCATATCACTCGCAATGGCAATGATGCCGTGGCCAAAGTTCTGGTACGGGACAAGTACACTGACACCATATATGGTCTTCAGCTATTAATGACCAAGCATGATGGCACATGGCAGGTTACTGAGATTCAAAACTACCGGGATTATTTAGATTTCTTGGGACCTATCCAGGAATCCGGCTTAAAAAAATATATTCAAGCCACCAAGGATATTACGGAAAAATACAATACTGTCCTTGATGCCCAACAAACTCGCTTTAAGCGTTTAAACAAATCTAATGACGGTATACTAACCGCCAATATGCGCACCAAAATTGTTTCCTACGTGCGATCAGATATTATCCCGGCCTTGGAGAAGCGTCAGCAGGAACTGGATAAGGTTCCTATGGAGGATGGGGCTCAGTACATAGCCGCTCAAAGGAAAGAATCCACCCGGCTATCTCTTGCTGCCTGGGAGCATTTTATTTCTGCTTTGGAAACGGATACTCCGGATGAGTTTAATATCAGCAATGCCTTCCACAAGGATGCTCTGACACTGGACCATCGCATTGATGACATCATCAAAAATACCGCCATTAATACCGAACTTCCTTCCACCCCATAAAAAAGAGGGCCGTGATTACCACAGCCCTCATTTTTTATTCCATACTTTTCTTTTTTTCTTTTCTCTTTTTATATTTGTAATACAGCACGGCCACTACTATTACCAAAATAATGCAGAAGGCGATGCTGATTTCATGGCCTACTTCCATCATTATCTTCCAGCCTTCACCCAGGCTGTAGCCAATAACCAAAATCAGAATGGTCCATGGCAGGGAACCTACAAAGGTATAGAAAATGAACTTCTTTATGTCTACGTGGGCAAAGCCAGCCGGCAAGGAAATGAAGGTGCGCACCACTGGCAACATACGGCTGAAGAACACAGCTTTTACCCCGTACTTATCGAACCACTCCTGGGCAATATCCACATGGGACTTCTTTACAAAGAAATACTTACCATATTTATCTACAAATGGCCGTCCACCTAAATGCCCCACATAGTAAGTGAGTATTGAACCCACCATACCACCAATCATACCGGCCACTGTGGCCATAGTAAGGGTCATTCGGTCAATGTATATAAGATAACCGGCAAAGCCCAGGATTAACTCGCTGGGAATTGGTATGCAGGCATTTTCCAAGCCCATAAGAACAGCTACTGCGAAATAGCCCCACTGGTCAATAAATCCCAAAAACATATCCGCAAAATGCGACATACTAACATCCTTTCAAATAAAGTGAATAACTACAAAAAAAGAGCCCTTTGGGGACTCATTACTTCAAAAAATGGTGCCTCCGAGCGGAATCGAACCACTGACACGGGGATTTTCAGTCCCCTGCTCTACCAACTGAGCTACAGAGGCAACATGGCGACCCGAAGGGGACTTGAACCCCTGACCTCCGCCGTGACAGGGCGGCATTCTAACCAACTAAACTACCGGGCCACAATAAACATGGGAAAACCCATGGAAATAAAAATGGTGGGCGCTAACGGGATCGAACCGCTGACATTCTGCTTGTAAGGCAGACGCTCTCCCAGCTGAGCTAAGCGCCCATATTGGAGCAGGATTTCCTGCCCACAGGCAAAAATTATACTTCATTATATATATAATGTCAAGAAAAAAATAGACAGGCAACACGCCTGTCTATTCCTATATCTTAAACTATTCAATTCATGGCGT
>CACZYN010000166.1 GCA_902785445.1 uncultured Anaerovibrio sp. | reverse complement strand
TATAAAAATCCCATCAATTTCTTCAATGGCATGACCAATCCGACCCAACTCCTGCTTTATTCTTCTGGCACTTATACCAGCATCCACCAAAACGCAGCTACCTTCCATTTCAATAAAAGAACAGTTGCCCTTGCTGCCGCTGGCTAAAACCGAAATCCCCATCCGGTATCCTCCACATTAAGCCTCCTTACACCCATAGTATAAGAAGCCCTACTGAAAAAATTCTGTAAAGATGATTAGTTTTCTATTAAAACACTACTATACCATATCAAAAAACGACTCAACCGTCAAAATATGATATAATGAGGAAGTTATTTTATATATGGAGGAAATCACAAATGAAACAGGAAAATATCGGGGAAATAATTGCCGCCGAATTAAAAATCAAGCCTTTTCAAACCAAGGCTGTCATAGAGTTATTGGATGACGGGAACACCATTCCCTTTATTTCCCGTTACCGCAAGGAGCAGACCGGAGAGCTGGACGAGGAAAAGGTACGGATTATTTCTGAGCGTCTCACATATCTGCGGAATTTCGTAAAACGTCAGGAAGAAATCATCAGCAAAATCGAGGAGCAGGGGAAAATGACCGACGAACTGCTGGCGGCCATTGAAAAAACCTCCAAGCTGCAGGAGCTGGAGGATATTTATCTTCCATATAAACAGAAGAAGCGGACCAGAGCCCAAAAAGCTAAGGAAAAGGGCTTGGAGCCATTGGCCAATACCATTATGCTGCAGCAGCTCACCACAGGTAATCCTTTGGACATGGCCGCTGAATATATTAATGCGGAGCTGGAGGTGGAGACCGCTGAGGATGCTTTGAGCGGTGCTCAGGATATTATTGCAGAAATGATTTCCGAGGAGGCCCAGCTTAGACAGGAGCTGCGCAAATATCTCTGGAATAATGCTTTGCTGGCTACCACCTTGGATGAGGAAAAGGAAGCCACAGAAGAGGGCAAAGTCTTCCTTATGTACAAGGAATATAGTGAGCTGGTTCGGACTTTACCATCCCACCGAATTCTGGCCATTAATCGGGGAGAAAAGTTGGAATGCCTTAAAGTAAAGTTGGAAATAGATGATGATAAAATCAACCAAATTATTCAGAAGCGTTTTATCACCCAGCCATCAATTTTCACGGAAATTTTGCAAAATACCATTGCCGACAGCTGGAAACGCCTTATCCAGCCTTCTTTGGAGCGGGAAATTCGCAATCAGCTCACAGAAACCGCGGAAAAACAGGCCATTTCCATTTTCGGCACCAATTTGCGCCAGCTGCTGATGCAGGCACCACTGGCGGGATTTACCGTAATGGGCCTTGATCCGGGCTACCGCACCGGCTGCAAAATGGCCATTGTGGATGCCACTGGTAACGTGCTGGACCACGGTGTTCTGTACATTACCCACGGAGACAAAGGTGCTGCTGAATCCGCCAAAAAGGCTTTGGCCCTTATCAAGAAGTACCACGTAAACCTCATCTCCATCGGCAACGGCACAGCCTCCTTTGAGACGGAGGAATTTGCCGCCAAGCTCATCAAGGACAACAACCTAGATACCCGCTACATTATTACCAGTGAAGCCGGGGCTTCGGTTTATTCCGCTTCTCCATTGGCCAAGGAAGAGCTGCCGGAATACGACGTTACCATCCGGGGCGCAGTTTCCATTGCCCGCCGGGTACAGGACCCATTGGCGGAACTGGTGAAGATTGACCCGAAAGCCATCGGCGTAGGCCAGTATCAGCATGATGTAAACCAGAAGGAGTTGGCCAACACGTTGGACCAGACCATTGAATCTGCCGTAAACCATGTAGGTGTAGAGTTAAACACCGCCTCCCCGGCCCTCTTAAAGCACGTGGCTGGTATTAATGCCACCATTGCCAAAAATATTGTGGCCTTCCGTAATGAAAACGGTGCTTTCCACTCCCGCAAGGAGTTATTAAAGGTGGCCCGACTGGGCAACGCCGCCTACACCCAATGTGCCGGCTTCCTGCGCATCAACGGTGGCAAAATGCCTTTGGACAACACCCCGGTTCATCCAGAATCCTATCAGCTGGCGGAAAACATTTTGGCCAAATTAGGAGCTGACCTGGCTGATTTAGGAGATAAAAAGCAGCTGGAATTTTTACAGGCAAAAATTAAATTAGTGGATCCGGAAAAACTGGCCAAGGATTTGGATGCCGGTGTACCTACAGTAAAGGATATTTTGGACGCCCTGTCCAAACCAGGCCGTGATCCCCGCGAAGACCTGCCGGTTCCTCTTACCCGGAAAGCCATTGTCAAGCTGTCGGATATTCAGGTAGGCAGCATCATGCGGGGTACAGTTCGTAATGTAACCGATTTCGGTGCTTTTGTGGATATTGGTATAAAAACCGCCGGACTTATTCATATTTCCGAGCTTAGCAACAAACGGGTTAAACATCCACTGGATGTACTTAGTGTCGGAGATATTATTACCACCGTTGTTATTAGTGTCGACGAAGCCCGGGGACGGATAGGACTCAGCTTAAAACAGGTTCCCAAGGAGGCCTTGGCATAATGGAAAAGCTACCAACGGTAGATGAACCAACTCTGTTACAGCTTATAAGTGAAATTGCCCCAACAGATACCCCCAGCGCCCATAGGATTGAAGAAGCATTAAATAGCTCCTCCATTCCCGCGAAAGCTCTGGGGGCCATGGGCTATATATTAAAAAAATATGCCGGGGCAACCCGGCAGACGTCCTTTGAGCAGCGCCCAGTAAAGGCGGTGGTTATTTGCTGTGCCGATCATGGCGTGGCTCAGGAAAATGTCAGTGCCTATCCCCCGGAAACCACCCGCCATATGGTGGCTAATTATCTTATTTCCCGGGGCTCAGCCGCCAATTCCTTTGGTGATTTTATCGATGCCCATCTCTGTGTTGCGGATTTGGGAATTAACGGTGATATACAGGATTTGCCCGGATTAATCGACTTCCACATTGCCTCCGGCACCAACAATTCTGCCAAGGGTCCGGCCATGACCAGAGAGCAGGCTGTACAAGCCCTTTATTATGGCATATCCTTGGCCCAACAGCTCCACGATCAACAGGGAGTAACGGTATTTTTACCGGGAGAAATGGGGATATCCAACACCACTGCCAGTGCAGCCATTACAGCCGCCCTGCTGGATGAACCCGCCGAAAATACCACCGGTCGGGGTACCAATATTTCCGATAGCCGTTATAAAACCAAGCTGGCCACTGTAAAGAAAATATTGGGCACTAACCAGCCCAATCCTGACGATCCCATTGATGTGTTGGCCAAGGTGGGAGGCTTTGAATTGGGGGCTATTGCCGGTTTAATTTTAGGCAGTGCCTTAGCAAATTCTGTGACCATTCTGGACGGGTTTAATTCCAGCGCCGCGGCCCTGATTGCCGCCCGTTTAAATCCCCGTTCCATAGATTATATGCTGCCGTCCCATCTGGCCGGCGAACAGGGGCATCCTTTGATTTTACAGGAGCTGAGGTTAAAGCCATTTATGGCTTTGGACATCAAACTGGGTGAAGCCATTGGCTCATCCCTGGTGGCAGACATTCTTGACGGGGCAGTGGATACCTATCAGAATCTCACCAAGGACAGTCAGGCTAAACTAATTATGGTGGATAAACTGTACACCGATGTTATTCCCAACGAATCCATCACCCTTACGGATAAAACCTTTGACTATTACACCAAGACCATGCCTTTCCTGGACAAAGAATCCATGGAACAATGCCAGCTTCGCCTGGATAATTTGGCCAAACCTATATTTAGTCTGGGAGTATTGGAACAGGTAGCCGCCCAGTTAAGTGGTATTCTTTGTGATGAGCTGCCGAATGATGTGCAAAGCCATCTGCTGTGTATGGGAATAAAAAATTCCGCAGGGATCAATCCTGATATAGCGGCATGTATTCACAGCTTTACCAGCTTGGCCGATACTGAGCCTACCCTGGCCTTGCTTACATCAGACCGTAGTCAGATGGATGCCTTTGAATTTGGCCGTCTCCAGGGAGAAAACCTCTCGGTACGGCACGGTGTAATCGGTCTTTCCTTATTGGATAACGACCTGTCTTTAGTGGATGATATTGCCAATGCCCTGTGCTATATGGACGGTACTTTGAAATGGGATAAAACGGAATTTCTTGGTTGTCTGTCCCCAGAGCATCAGTTGGTGGTCTCAGCCATCTTAGGGGCCATGCTGGCAGCCACCCATAACCGCAGTCTGGTAATTTTAGGCGACCGGGCGGTAACCACAATTGCCAGCTATGCAGTGCAGCTGGTACCGGATATTGAGCCGTTCTTATTGCCGATGGAACCCAATCTCTATAACCTTGGTATTAAAGTTCCTGGCCTTACGGCCTGTATTGGCATCCGCATGGTTCAGGCCAGCTTGCACATGCTAAACACCATGAAAACCTTTACCGAAGCCCAGGTAGCCGTAGCCAACGACGGCCCCGGT
>CACZYN010000165.1 GCA_902785445.1 uncultured Anaerovibrio sp. | reverse complement strand
AGGTGGGGGTTAAGACCATTATTTATACCGATATTTCTCGGGATGGTACCCTGGAAGGCGTAAATGTGGAAGCCACAGCCCAGTTGGCCCGCCAAAGTGGTGTTAAAGTGGTGGCCTCCGGTGGTGTAAAATCCATTGATGATATCAAGGCCTTGCTTCCTTATGAAAAGGATGGTATTGAAGGGGTTATTGTAGGCAAGTCCATTTATACTGGTACCCTGAATTTGACTGAAGCTATTAGAATTGCAGCTGGGGAGTGATAGAGTATGTATACCAAGCGGATTATTCCCTGTCTGGATGTAAAAAATGGCCGGGTTGTGAAGGGAACCAATTTTGTGGGCCTGCGGGATGCCGGTGACCCGGTGGAGCTGGCTAAGCGCTACGATACGGAGCGCTGTGATGAGCTGGTTTTTTTGGATATTACCGCATCCAATGAAGAACGGGATACCATTGTACAGGTGGCCAGGGACTGTGCTTCCCAGGTATTTATTCCCTTTACCATTGGGGGAGGCATTCGGACTCCTGATGATATGCGGAAAATGCTTAAAGCCGGAGCAGATAAGACTTCGGTAAATACCGCCGCTGTAAAAAATCCGGATATTATCCGGCAGGGGGCAGAAATTTTCGGTCGTCAGTGTGTGGTACTGGCAGTAGATGCCCGTAAAGCAGGGGAAAACAAATGGGAAGTCTATGTCAACGGGGGCAGAACTCCTACGGGCATTGATGTTATAGATTGGGTTAAAAAAGGAACCAGCCTGGGAGCTGGAGAAATATTACTTACCAGCATGGATGCGGACGGTACTAAGGACGGCTATGATATTCCTTTGACTCGGGCAGTGTCCGAGGCGGTGGATGTTCCGGTTATTGCCTCAGGCGGGGCTGGTGAGCTGGAGCATTTTTACGATGTACTGACTATGGGGAAGGCAGATGCCGTATTGGCAGCATCGGTATTTCACTATGGACAGTTTACCATCCGTCAGGTCAAGGAATATTTAAAGTCCCGGGGCGTGGAAGTACGCCTGTAAGTGTTACAGATTACATATTGTATTTAGGAGGAATGTATTATGATTGACATTTCAATGATTAAATTTGATGATAAGGGCTTGGTGCCGGCTATAGTGCAGGCGGAAAATGGTCAGGTGCTGATGATGGCTTATATGAATGCCGAGTCTTTGCAAAAGACCATTGAAACCCGGACTACCTGGTTTTGGAGCCGCAGTCGGAAATCCTTGTGGAATAAGGGGGCTACCTCTGGCAACGTGCAGGAGGTAAAGGATTTATTCTACGATTGTGATGGCGATACATTGCTGGTGGTTGTTCATCAGAAGGGAAGCGGAGCTTGTCATACTGGCACCTATTCCTGCTTCAGCGGCCGCCGGCTCATCGAGAATGATAAGGCCTTAACCGTGGTGGAGCCACCAAAGAATAATCAGCTGGCCAATATCCTCAATGATTTATATGATGTAATCAAGGATCGTCAGCTTAACCCAAGAGAAGGCTCCTACACGAATTATCTCTTTGACAAGGGGCAGGATAAAATCCTGAAAAAGGTTGGCGAGGAGGCGGTGGAAACTGTTATTGCCTCCAAGAACGATGACAGAAACGAAATTATCTATGAGATGGGTGATTTGTGGTATCATTGTTTGGTGTTGCTGGCTTACCATAATATCAAGCCAGAGGAAGTATATTGCGAGCTCATAAACCGTCATAATGGTGGTAATTATCACAGATATACGGGAAAAACTGGTATCAGACCAGTAGATTAATATTTAAAAGACCCAGCCTTTTTGGTATAATAATTAGTTGAAAGATATTATGAGAGGCTGGGTGTTTTTGTGTATAAAAATATTTTTAATTCTTTGCGGGAGGCAGCTCTCGTAAAAAACAACCAGAATACTCGTCGCATAAAGGGGGAACCGGTACCGGCACCCCAAAAGCCTTATCCGGCAGACAGTCAATTGATTGCTTTACCGGAACCGGATTTTTTACCAGATCATGAGGTCAGTTTTTTGGAATTAATGGAGCTTCGCTCCACTATCCGGCTGTACAGTGAGGAAATGCTCACCCTGAAGGAGCTATCCTATCTGCTGTGGTGTACCCAGGGAGTTAAGGCGGTGTTGCCGGCCGGAGTAACCAAACGAACAGTACCATCAGCCGGAGCCCGTAACGCACTGGAAACCTATTTGTATATCGACAAGGTTGAAGGTCTGGCCAGTGGGCTATATCGCTTTTTGGCCATAGAGCATGCCCTGTTGCCAGTGGATACCAGTGAAGGGGTCAAGGATAGGCTGCGCAAGGGCTTTAATAAAATAAATATGTTTGATGAGTGCGCGGTTACCTTTATGTGGACCGCAGTGCTGGATCGCATGGAGTATTATTTCGGTGGTCGTTCCCTGCAGTATATATTTTTGGATGCGGGGCATGTCTGTCAAAATCTGTATCTGGCAAGCTATACCTTGAATATAGGCTGTTGTGCTATTGGTCATTTTAATGATGAAGAGTTAAATCAGGAACTTGACCTGGATGGTGCAGAAGAATTTATGGTATATGCAGCTCATGTGGGTAAAATTAGATAAAAGGGGTTGAGTGTTATGGCTCAAAATATACGTGAGGTTTCCATATTTGCGCCGATGACCGGCAAAATTGTGGATTTAACTGAGGTGCCTGATGAGGCTTTTTCCAAGAAGATGATGGGAGATGGCGTGGCCATCATTCCTACAGATGGTATGCTTTACAGTCCGATAGGTGGCGTAGTTACGGCTGTAGCTGCTACTAAGCATGCTATTGGTTTCCAGACCAATACCGGTTTGGACATATTGGTTCATGTGGGTTTGGAGGCTCATGCCGTTACTGAAACCACTACTATTTTGCATGTAAAGGAAGGACAACGCGTTCAGGCCGGCGACTTGGTGGCTGAATATGATCTGGGTGCCTTTGAGGAAAAAATGATCAATCCCATTACTCCTGTAGTTTTGGTTAAGGAAGAAGAGGATGGGACGGAAATAAAGGCCAATGTAGGCGATGTAGAGGCCGGTGCCGGTGAGATTTTTAAGGTTGTGGAAATAATTGCTCCTGAAGAGCCGAAAGAAAAGCCAGAACCTGAAGAAAAACCAGAGCCTAAAAAAGCTGGTCCTGATCCAACGGAGGCAGAAAATTCCTTGATGGATTTGTTGAGTGCTGACGGTGGAGAATATTTTAAGGACCCTAAGAGCCTGCTGAAGCTGGGTGTGGTGTTTATAAGCATAGTTGTGGTATTGGCAGTGGTGTTTGCGCTGCTGGCATTACATCTCAACGGCGGGGAATAAAGTGATTTGAGGATGGGTAACATGGAGCTGGAACAGGATATTCAATATTTAAAAGGAATTGGTCCCAAGAAGGCACAGCTCCTGAATAATTTAGGTATTCACCGCATATTTGATCTGCTTACCCATTTTCCCCGGGGCTATGAGGATCAAAGCACAATTACCCCGATAAGTGATTTGGTACCGGGGGAAAAGGCGGTTATATCCGGTATTATTACTTCTTTACAGGAAAAACGGGCTGGCCGGCGTAATATGGTTATTCTTACCGCCTTAGTTAGTGATGGTACCGGCTTTTTGCAGGTTACCTGGTTTAACCAGCGGTTTTTAAAGCCCAAACTAAAGCCTGGAAAGCGGCTGTTTGCTGCCGGAAAGGTGGAATATGCTTTTGGAGGACAAGGACAGTATGCTATGACGCAGCTGTCCTCTTTTGAGGTTATGGAACAGGATGAGGTAATGGAGGAAAACTTGGGGATTTTGCCTGTTTATCCCGCTACCGAGTCCTTAAATCAGAAATTTTTCCGTAAGACCATCCACCAGCTGTTGGAAAAGCTGGACCACCTCCCCGAGGTAATACCCGCCAATATCGTTAAGGGATATAAGCTTATCTCCAGGCAGGAAGCCTTTAAAAATATTCATTTTCCTGATAGTTTTTCGGCAATTGAGCAGGCCAGAGACAGATTGGCCTTTGAGGAATTATATCTTATTCAGTGTGGCTTGATGGTGCTGAAAAAGCATACCCAGGAAAAAAAGCAGGGGATAAAGCATGGTTCCAATAGTTATCTGGTAAAGAAATTGCGTGAATCCTTGCCCTTTGAGCTTACGGCGGACCAGAAAAAGGTTTGGAACGATATCTGCAATGATATGGAGCGCCTGGTTCCCATGCGTAGGCTGGTGCAGGGTGATGTGGGCTCCGGTAAAACGGTTATTGCTATGCTGGCCTTGGTTAAAACGGTGGAAAACGGCTATCAGGGAGCCTTGATGGCTCCCACGGAAATATTGGCCAGACAGCATTATGAAAGCTTTGTAGCGCTGTTAGAGCCATTGGATATAAAGGTAGCACTTTTATCCGGGAAACTGACCAAGGCAAAACGGGAAAAACTTTATGATGATTTGCTGAAGCATCGGGTAGATATTGTAATCGGTACCCA
>CACZYN010000164.1 GCA_902785445.1 uncultured Anaerovibrio sp. | reverse complement strand
GTCAACAACCGTTGCGGTTCGTTGCCCTTTGTTTCGTCAATTACCGCCAATACCTTGTCCGTATTCTTTTCCTTGCCGATAATTCCCTGAGCGATAAGCTCCTCCCGATGGTTTTTCAACACGAAAATATCGGCAATATCCTTAATAAAGCCAGCTTCAATCAGCGCCTTGATATTTTGCTCACCGATACCCTTGATGTTCATGGCATCCCGGCTGACAAAGTTTATAATGTGATTTTCCAGCTGGGCCGGGCAGGATGGATTAATGCATTTGATATCCGAGGTATTGGCCTCCCGAATAGCCTGAGAGCCACAAACCGGGCAAATATTACCTATCTGAAACCGGGTGGCATTGGCCGGGCGTTTATCCTTCACCACGCTCTTAACCTTGGGAATGATCTCCCCGGATTTAAACACCGTAATGGTATCTCCCAGGCAAATATCCAGCCCATCAATATAATCCTGATTATGCAGTGTAGCCCGTTCCACCTTGGTGCCACAGAGCATTATCGGCTCAAAAATCGCCGTAGGTGTAATACGCCCAGTCCGCCCTACAGACAATTCAATATCCAATAGCTTGGTTTCCTTTTCCTCCGGCGGATACTTATAGGCTACCGCCCACCGTGGAACCTTGGAAGTGGCCCCCAGTTGTTCCCGTTGGGCCAGGTTATTTAATTTCACCACAGCCCCATCTATATCATAGGGTAAATTCCCCCGGGATTCACCAATGGCATCAATGGCCTGCAGCACTTCCTCTGCCGTATGGCACACATGATAATTGTTGATTATCTTAATACCCTGCTGCTTCATAAACTCATAGGCTGCCGTATGAGTAGCAAATTCTCTACCCTCGGCTTTCTGTAAGTTAAATACAAACATGGAAAGGTGACGTTCTTTTGTGATACGGCTATCCAGCTGTCTAAGGGTTCCAGCGGCGCAGTTACGAGGATTGGCAAAGAGCTTCATCCCCAGCATTTCCTGGCGGGCATTTACCTGCTCAAAGGCCTCCCGTGTCATGTAAACCTCGCCTCTTATCTCAAAATAAGGCACTGGCTCCTTTAATTTCTTTTTCACATCACTGATAACCCGGGCGTTCTCCGTCACATCTTCACCCTGTACCACACCGTCGCCCCGGGTAATGGCCTGAACAAGCTCACCATCACGGTAACGCAGGGCCAGTGACAAGCCGTCAATCTTTTCCTCCACCACAAATTCAGGATTATCCAACTGATTTTGTAGGGAAGTTACAAAGGAAGTAACCTCCTCCTTGGAAAATACATCCTGCAGAGACAGCATAGGCACATCGTGGGCCACCAGTACACCGGCTTCCCGCTTGGCCACACCGCCCACCATCTGGGTGGGGGAGGTTTTGGTAATCAGCTCCGGATACTCTCCTTCAATTTTCTTTAAACGCAGCATCAGCTGGTCAAATTCATAATCGGAAATCTCCGGGGCGTCATTATTGTAATACAGGTTGCTGTGATATTTTATTTCTTTTCTGAGGGCCGCCAGCTCCTGTTTTATTTCTTTAATATCCATATTAAGCCTTCTCTAAAATAAATATTTAAGCTTTCTTTATCGGGGCGTATTTTACCATTAGCATTTTGACCCCCTGATTAGGAAATGCGATCTGCAATTGGGTTTCTTCCCCGCTGCCTTTTACACCCACTACAGTACCGGTACCAAACTTGCTGTGTACGGCCTTGTCACCGGCCTTCCAGGCAATACTCATATCCGGCTTGATAAGGCCTCCGGGTTTCATAACTGCTCCGCCAGGTGAATTACTGGTGTCCGTTACGATACGAGCGGGACCAGTTGCTCCCCGGACGGTTTTCAAGGCCTCCATAGCCGACATGGACTGTCCTGGTGCCGCTGTATTGGCATTTCCTGCAGAAAACCGTGGCATGAAGGTATTGCCATATCCACCAGCAGAATAGCCCCCGCCATAACTGGAGGTTCGTCGGGCTGACAGTTCTTCCTTGTATTCATCGGGAATTTCCATTAAAAATCTGGATGGGTCATACACCCTGGTCTGACCATAAATGGTACGCATGGAGGCATAGGTAAGATACAGCTTACGCTCTGCTCGGGTAATCCCCACATAGCAGGTACGCCGCTCCTCCTCCAGCTCCTCCTCCGAATCCAAGGTGCGGGCATGAGGGAACAGACCCTCTTCCATGCCAGCAATAAATACCACAGGAAATTCCAAGCCCTTGGCTGCATGCATGGTCATTAAGGTAACCCGATCAGCTGCTTCAACGGTAGTATCCAAGTCCGTAATAAGGGCAATATGCTCCAAAAAGCTGTTCAGATCAGCCCCCTCATTATCCCGTTCAAATTCCTTGGCTACCCCCACAAATTCCCGTAAATTCTCAATGCGGGAGGTGTTTTCCTCCCCCTTCTTTTTATCCGCCTTTAAGGCCTCAATATAACCTGTCTGCTCAATGATTTCATTCATCAGCTCCGATAAGGACATATTTGCCTGGGCATTCATGAGATTGAGCAGCAAGGTAGCAAACGCGTTGAGAGGATTCTTGGTGCGGGCTGTCAGTCCCGGTATCTCATCCAACAGCTCTGAATTAGCGATTACATCAAATAATTTTAAATTTCGTTCGGTGGCAAAGGCCTGTATTTTATCCATGGAGGTACTACCAATGCCCCGTCTCGGTACATTGACTATCCGACTTAGGCTGACATCATCAAAGGGGTTGGATAAAATGCGCATATAGGCAAGTATATCCTTGATTTCCAGACGCTCGTAGAATTTCTGGCCTCCTACCATGGTGTAAGGAATTCCCTGGCGTATAAAGGCTTCCTCCAACACCCGGGATTGAGCATTGGTACGATACAGCACCGCCATATCCCCGTAACCAAGTTTAAAAAGGGTATTTTGCTTGGTTATACTGTCCAAAATAAATCTGGCCTCATCCCGCTCATCCGCAGCTAAATAGGTGGTTATTGGCTCACCCTCGGTATTTTCCGTCCACAGATTTTTCGGTTTACGGTTGGTATTATGCTCAATTACCGCATTGGCCGCTGCCAAAATTTTCTTGGTAGAACGATAATTCTGCTCCAGCATAATAGTTCGAGCCTCGGGATAATCATCCTCAAAGCTTAAAATATTGCGCATATCCGCTCCACGCCAGCCATAAATGGACTGATCCGCATCACCTACTACACACAGGTTATGATGTCCAGCAGCCAATAGCTTGGTAAGCTGATATTGGGCTCCATTGGTATCCTGATACTCGTCCACCATAATGTACTGAAAACGGCGCTGATACTTTATCCGTATATCTTCATTCTCTTCCAGGACGGACACCGCCACCAGCAGCAAATCATCGAAATCCAAGACATTATTGGATCTCAGCTTGCTCTGATACAGGTTATAAACCTCGGACACCTTCTGATCGTAAAAGGTACCATTGGTACGAACATGTTGGGCAAAGGCCGTAGGGCCCATCATCTGATTTTTGGCACCGGAAATAGCCCCCAACATACCATTGGGAGTATATTGCTTGTCATCCAGATTAAGCTCTTTCAGACACTTTTTTATAACAGACTGGCTATCACTGGTATCATAGATACCAAAATTTTTCTGATAAATACCGGTAGCTTCTATTTCCCGGCGTAAAATACGGGCGCAAAAGCTATGGAATGTACTGAGCCAAATATCTCTGGAACCCAGTCCAATCATCCGATCCACACGCTCACGCATTTCGGTGGCTGCCTTATTGGTAAAGGTAATAGCCAAAATGCTGTAAGGGGAAACTCCATGAGCCAATAAATTGGCTATACGATGGGTAAGCACCCTGGTTTTCCCCGAGCCGGCCCCGGCCATAATCAACAAAGGTCCTTCCAGACATTCCACTGCTTTTTTTTGGGCCGGATTTAATCCACTGAAAATATCCATTTCTCCTCCTGGGAAAAAATCGCCCCTTCACCATACTGAAGGGGCGGTTATTGATTAATACTTGGCAGCTGCCTCAGTAAGTGGCGGAACAATCTGCTTCTTACGGGACATTACCCCTGGCAGATGAATGCAATCACCGGAAGCATCCTGCTTGAAGGCATCAGCAATTAACTGCTTTGGCTCACCGAAGAATACCAGGTCAGTGGATTCCTCAATGATATCAGTAACCATAAGCATAATCAGGTTATAGCCTTCCTTGTCGCAAATATCCTTCATGGCTGCTGTAATATCTGCCTTCATATCCAGCACCTCAGCAGTGTCCATTACGGAAATCTGGCTTACCAGTGCCTTATAATTGCCAAAGCTAAATGGCTTGGAATCAGTCTTGGCAATCTCCTCCGGAGTCTTGTCGCCAACCCCGGCACCAGCCTTAAGCATGGCCATAGCGTACTCATGAAGATCAACTTCAGCAATTTCAGCCAGCTTTTCTGCAGCATCATGATCCTTGTCAGTGCAGGTTGGAGATTTGTAAAGAACTG
>CACZYN010000163.1 GCA_902785445.1 uncultured Anaerovibrio sp. | reverse complement strand
AGCCCTTTTTCTTCAGGGAAAGATTCACCACATCAATTATATCCTTCAGATAATAATAATCCTCCAAAAAACGGTTATTAAGATTACGCAGGTTGAAGTAAACCACGTTATCCTTGTCCCCAGAGGCCTGCAGAGAGGAAAGGTAAATCTCCGCCTGACCGACAGCGGTACCGATGGAATTACTGGTGGTATTCCATCCGGCGTAGGCAACAAGACCATTCAAGGGATAATCCTCCTTCAGCATAAGGGGGAACAAGGCCTCCTGGGCGGAAAATTTCTGGCTAAGATCCACCAAAGCAATCGGCTTGCCCCAGTCATGGTACAGGCTAAGGCGATCAATGCTTTTCCGTCGCTCATTCATGGCAGCCTGACTGCCACAGCTGATAAAGAGCACGTAATCTGCCTCATCCACCGAGTCCACCTGCACAGAATGATTGAAGGCCAGCCGTTCCGTGACAGTTTCCTGATTGCTGATGGCCATATAAGGCATGATCTTATCCACCATTTCCGGCGCATTATAATCTACAAAGACTTTAAAATGCTCTGCCCGCCCAGTCTTTTCCTTGGTGATATTGGTAAAAATGGACAAAGCCACCTCATCTGCCCCGTGAATAACAGCCAAATGGTCGGTGGATACACCCTTTTCCTCCAAATGATTGAGAAATTCATTAAGTTTTAAATTGGGCAAGCTAAAGGCTTCACCATCATCCTGGGCCAACACCAACTGATGCAGCACTCCCGACTGCATCAGCTCCGCCAGCTGACAATTCAACCGGTAATTCCGCTCATATATTTCCGCATAGGCCTGAATATGTTCCAAGGGGATATTCTGCTGGGCCGCCTGCCAGTTAGTATAATTCTCCTCGGAAGGATCGTCATAATAGCGATGAATCAGCCGGGACCATTCCATAAGATTTTCCCTGTCCTCATATACTTCAATATAATCCGGCGGAGTCATCCGGGGTAAAATAGCAAAGACGTAGAGCTTCACCTGAGGATTGTCTGCATGAAGCTGCTGCAAATAGGTAATAAGCTCAGCTATATCATTATCCGTAATGTTTTTATTCCGCGAGGCAATAAGGCCGCCATAGAGCAGCTGGTCTATGGATATAATAGCTTCATCAGCCTGTTTTATTTCGGTAGCCAACCAAAGCCGCAGAGCTGAAATATCCCCTGGCTGGGTATAATAATCCATATATTGACTAGGTGGTGTTACAACCTCTATACCAGCCGTGTGCCCATTGTCAGCCACTAACTTGGTGCAAGGAGGCCGGCTGTCCAAAGGAAGCAGCACCACCTTATGGGAAGCCGTAGGAACCGGCACCGGTATATCTTGCTGGGACTGATCCTTAAAGAAATATGTGCAGCCAGCAATAGCAGCTATAGCCACCAGGGCAAACAGCAGAAGTTTTTTCATATAAACCTCACAATAAGTACTAAATGCTTTTCTGGTAATATACAATGTTTAAAAACAGGTAAAGTCATCTGAAAAGGCATCTTTTTTCAGCAACCTTACCTGTTTATTTCGTCTTGTTTACATATTTTTCGGTTGGACGAACAACGCCCGAATGGTAATGTTTACCTTCTTTACCGCCATGCCGGTGAGGCGTTCAACTTCTTTTTTTACCTCAACCTGCATTTGCTGTACAAGGGTAGGAATATGTTTACCAAAGGATATAATCACCGAGCAGCTTATCTCTATTCCTTGAGACTCGTAGCCAATAGCTCCGTCCCCCTTGTACACGTGGCTAACTTCCACATCAGCTACTTTGTTCACACTGTCCCCATCCTCGAGAATCTTTTTCACAAGGGCTTCAATGGCTGAATCATCAATAACCAGCTTGCCACAATAGCTGAACACCGGCCGAACGATGGACTTTTCACCCAAATGGCGCTGACGCCGTTGTTGCTCCGTATTGCGTTTTAAAAGAGAACTCAGAGAATCTACCAAGTAGCCGGAAAAATGTGGTTTTAACTCGATGGTTGGCACCGGTACCACGTGCTTCCCCTTTTGCAGGCGATGCTCTCTGGCCTTGTCCATCTCTGCTGGCGTAGCAATATCCTCAATATGAATAAACTTGGATATCTCCGGCAGCTTTAAAGCCTTGGCAATTTTAATTACCATATTTTCCGAAGTACCCAATATCAAAATCCGCTTAGGCTGGCTTTCCTCAATGGCCTGGCTCACTTCCTCAGCATGCCCCGGCAACACAAAGATAGCCCGTTTTACCGCCAGAACCTTGTTCTGTTCCTTTTTGGCGGAAGTACCCGCCATTATCTTACCATCTTTAATATACAATCCGTCGTCAATAATGGCATCCGACTGAGTATTGTGGGCCACCAACAGGGCCCTGTGGCTTTTTCCGGTCCCGCTGGGACCAACAAATGCAATAACATCCATACAACCACCGCCTATATTTCAGCAAAACTGCATTATCTGGGTTAAATCGCTGGTTCCCGGTATATTTCCGCCGCAAAGCTGTCATCAATAACAAACTCTCCCAAGGACTTTGGCAAGCGCCCTGGAATACCATGAAAATCCGAACCACCAGTTATCATCAAATTATATTTATTGGCCATAGCCACATATCGTTCCGTATCCTCAGGAGAATGCTTTGGATAATAAGCCTCTACCCCTTCAATCCCCTGCTTAAGCAGCTGCTCCACCAAAGTATCATCCTTTATCAGCTTAGGGTGAGCCAATACGGGAATACCGCCGCTTTGCTTAATGAGGTCAATAATTTCCTCCGGCTCCAGCAGAAAATGAGATACGTAGGCTGGACGGCCCTTTTCCAATACCTCATCGAAGCAGTCCTTAACAGTAGGAAAATAGCCTTTCTTAACCAATGCCTGTGCAATGTGAGAACGGCTGATGGAAGTGCTATCTCCAGCAATCTCTAACACATCCGTCTCAGAAATATCATATTCCAGCTCCTGAAGCCTTTTCACCATATTGGAAAACCGGTCCCAACGGCCCTCCACCACATCATTAAGGCGGTCCGTGAGATTTTTGTCATAAATATCAATATTGTAACCTAAAATATGTATTTCCTGTGTTTCATGATGGGCGCTAAATTCTATACCAGGAATTATCTTTATGCCCTTGGCTGGATAGAGACCTGCCTCATAAAGCTGACAAATACCATTAACTGTATCATGATCAGTTATGGCAATATAATTAAGTCCCGCTGCCTTGGCAGCCTCCACGAGCTCTTCCGGATTTAGCAGCCCATCAGAGCAACGAGTATGCATGTGTAAATCACTTGACATGTATTTTCTCTCCAATAACATATTTCAGCAATATATATTCTAAATAATCGCTGAAAGTCCTGCTTGACTGAAATAATATTATTTATCCTCAGTAATCAGCAGACGCTGAATAGCCACAGTCTGATTAGTCTTGTCATCTATTTCCACCACCACGGCAGAATATACTGCCGGGCCATCAGCTAAATCAAACCTTACCGGCATACAGGTGGTAAATTTCTTGATAATAATCTCCGATTTAACACCCAATACCGAATTCCATGGTCCCACCATACCCAAATCAGTAATATACGCTGTTTTATTGGGCAAAATACGTTCATCCGCCGTCTGGATATGGGTGTGGGTTCCCACTACCGCCTGAACCCGACCATCCAGATAAAATCCCATGGCCATCTTTTCCGAAGTGGTTTCCGCATGGAAATCCAAAATAATTATATCCGCCTGATCGCCAATCTCCGCCAGGATATCCTCCACCTTTTGGAAGGGGCAGTCCATCTCCGGCATAAAAGCCCGACCAGACAGGTTTATTACCGCAATATTCTTTGCTTTAAATGGGTACAGGCACCATCCCTTTCCCGGTGCTCCCTCTGGATAATTCGCCGGGCGAATCAGATAAGGATCTGTGTCAATAAGCCCCTGAACTTCCCGATTATCCCAAATATGATTCCCGGAGGTGATAATATCTGCCCCGGCACCATAAAGCTCATCCAAGGATTTCCGGCTGACGCCCTTGCCCCCGGCAGAATTTTCCCCATTTACTATTACTACATCTATATCATATTTCTGGCGAATATCCTTGGTGTAACGATTAAAGGCCTTACGTCCAGGACGTCCCACCACATCGCCAACAATTAAAATCTTCACAATCTGTACCTCATATCACAGCCGGTCGTTATCATAGACCATTACCCGACCTTCTTCCCGAACCCCAACCATGGACTCCGGAATACGGTTTTCCTTCAAAAAGCGAATACGATGGTCAATCATTTCCGCCTGGGTGGCCAGCATATCCTCATCAGCATCCCGATTATCATCAGAGAGGATAATACTGCCAAACTTCTCCTTTAACAGGCTGAGGAGAAGGCCCACCTCCCCATGGGAAAAGGTCGCCAAATCTCTATAGATATGGAGGGTAAAATCCTTGTAGAAAAAGGCAAACTGCGCCCCCCGAATATATTCAATATGATGATAAA
>CACZYN010000162.1 GCA_902785445.1 uncultured Anaerovibrio sp. | reverse complement strand
ATGCCTGCACCGTGCCACTTAATCTGGCCGGTCTCCCAGGTATTTCCGTACCATGCGGTTACAGCTCCAACAAGATGCCAATTGGTTTACAGATTATTGGTAAGGCCCTGGATGAGGAGACTATCCTCCGGGTGGCTTACACTTATGAGCAGAGCCAGTCATTCCACAATGACCGGGCTCAGTTGGGAGGTAACTAAGCATGAGCTACGAAGCAGTTATTGGACTTGAGATCCATAGTGAATTAAAAACCAGTACCAAGATTTTCTGCGGCTGTGCTACTACCTTTGGGGCAGAGCACAACACCCATGTGTGTCCTGTATGTCTTGGTCTTCCAGGTGTTTTGCCTACCCTTAACAAGCGGGTTTTGGAATTCGCCATTAAGGCAGGCTTGGCCCTGAATTGCGAGATAAACAAATTCTCTAAGTTTGACCGTAAAAACTATTATTATCCGGATTTGCCAAAGAACTGGCAGACTTCCCAGTATGATTTGCCAATTTGTGAGAATGGTTATGTAGATATTACCAAGAGCAATGGTGAAACCAAGCGTATCCGCATCACCCGTATCCACATGGAGGAGGATGCCGGTAAGCTGGTTCATTCCGGTAATACCATTAAGGACTCCGATACCTCCAATGTGGACTACAACCGTACCGGCGTGCCTCTCATTGAGATAGTATCTGAGCCGGATATGTCCTCCCCGGAGGAAGCCCGTCTCTACATGGAGAAGGTTAAGTCCATTTTGCAGTACATTGATGTGTCCAACTGTAAGATGGAGGAGGGCAACCTGCGGGCTGACCTTAATGTATCCCTTCGTCCGGCCGGCAGCGATGTGCTGGGTACCCGTACCGAGATGAAGAACATCAACTCCTTCAAGGCAGTGGAAGAGGCTTTGACCTACGAGATTGAGCGTCAGGAGGAGGTGCTGGAGGACGGCGGCCACATCATTCAGGAAACCCGTACCTGGGATCCGGACCGTGGGATTACTCTTTCCATGCGCAGCAAGGAAAATGCCCATGACTACCGCTATATGCCGGAACCGGATTTGGTTCCGATTATTACCACTGATGAGGAGATAAAGGCTTTCCGCGACTCCCTGCCGGAGCTGCCGGATGCCCGCAAGGCCCGTCTGGAGGAGCAGTATGGTCTGTCGGCCTACGATGCCGGCATTATTACCAGCTCCCGTGAAATGGCTGAATACTTTGACGGGGTCATTGCCACCGGTGCGGACGCCAAGCTGGCCGCCAACTGGATAATGGGTGACCTCTCCAAGAATCTCAACGCTGAGAGCCTGGAAATTGCTAATTCCCCAGTTGATGCGAAGCGTCTGGGTGAGATGATTGGCCTTATCAGCAAGGGAACCATTTCCTCCAAGATTGCCAAGAAGGTATTCGAGGAAATGTGGAAGAGCCCTGACAGCCCGGAGAAGATCGTCAATGACAAGGGTCTGGTACAGATCACTGACACCAAGGCCATTGAGGAAATCGTGGATAAGGTTATCGAAGCCAACCAGAAGGCCGTTGAGGACTACAAGTCCGGTAATAAGAAGGCTATTGGTGCTTTGGTAGGTCAGGTAATGAAGCAGTCCAAGGGTAAGGCTAACCCACAGACTGTAAATCAGCTGCTGGCCCAGAAACTTGGCTAAAAATAAATAAGCATAAAAAATAGGAACTGTTTTTTCTAAAACGGTTCCTTTTTATTTAAAGGATTTATCAATGATTTGTCGAAGGAATCCAAGAGTGGATTTTCATTTTTGGGGGAAGTTGTATGAGTTTAAAATCCCGTTCTATTTCGAAAGATAACTATACATCAACCATCAAGTGGATTGAAGAAAAGCTGGAAGAAATGGGAGCCAGCAAAAAGGAAATCCTTACGGGTGAGCTATTACTTGAAGAAACCTTTTTCCGGTTGGAGAATGCCTCGGGGGATCCAGAGCATTTTGAGGGTAAGATAAGCATAAGAAAGCGGTTTGGCGATATCAGCCTCAGCGTTTCAGTCCCGGGGGAGGCCTATAATCCATTTGTATCTATGGAAGAAGTCTTCGATGATGAGGAGGAAATGCATGTATTTGCTCTTTTGAAAGCCCATAAGAATTCTTTAAGCTATAATAGACGCAATGGTGATAATATCATTTCTATACAGGTTCATTCCTCCAGCAGTAAAAGAGCACTTCAAATTATGACCGGTCTGGTGGCGGGTCTTTTATTGGGTGTTGTGTTGAAACTGATTTTGCATGAGGGAATGATTACTTGGTTGGAGCAAGTGCTTCTTACCCCTATTCAAAGTATGTTTATTCAGGCCTTGATGATGTTGGCCGGGCCCCTTATTTTCTTTTCCATTATGTCTGGTATAGTCGGTATGTCCAATGCTGCTGACATCGGTAAAATGGGTGGTAAGCTTTTGGTGGTTTCCATAATCAAGTTAGCCCTTGTCCTGTTGATAGGTACTGCTTTAGGCTTATGGGTTGGTACTATACCGGAAATGACAGAATTTATACAACAAAGTAAAGCTGAAGATGTTAAAGTCATAAATATGATAGAACTAATCGTAGGTATTGTGCCGAAAAGTGTGATTATTCCCTTTGCTTCCAATAACATGTTGCAAATTTTATTCATAGCCTTATTTTTTGGTATTCTTTTGGCCAAAGCTGGGGATAGAGCAGCCGGTGCCAAGGGCGTAGTGGAGTTTTGCAACAGATTTACTATGGATGCCATGGGCGTCTTGATGCCAGTTATGCCCTTTGTTGTAGCTGTATCTATGACTAAAATGATGCTGCATACGGATCTGTCCATGTTACTTGTCTACGGTAAGATTATACTGACAGGATATATTGCCTTTCCGTTGATGATATTGCTTTTTACCATACTTATAGGTGTGGTGGGACGTATATCGCCGATACAATTCGTTAGGAAAACCTTGTCCTATTCAGTAATTCCTTTCTCCTTATGTAACTCCAGTGCTTGTATGCCGGAAACCATAAAATTTTGCCGGGAGAAGCTGGGCATAGATGAAAAGCTGACAATGTTTGCTATTCCGGTGGGAGCGCAGTTTAATATGACTGGAAGCGGTATCTACCTGATGATGGTGGTTTTTATTATGCGATTATCCTGTGGCTTGCCGGTGGATATTGATTTTCTTCTGCCCTACTTTGTGGGGGCTCTGATGCTGACGTTCACTTTTCCAAGCATACCAGGAGCAGTAGTGGTTGTTATGGCCTCTATCTTTGAATTGGCCGGTGTACCATCCTCATTGGTAATGCTTTTTATCGGTATTGATCCCATTATGGATGGTATCAGGACTGCTGGTAATGTGGCGGGTGACATTTCCTCTGCTTTTATTATGGCCCTGTTGGATAACAAGGTAGATGAGGAAATTTATAACAAATATTAGTAAAAAATGTGTGGTAAAGCTAGTGCGGTTGAACCTGAAGTTGGGAGAAAAATAACTAAATATAACAAAAAAGGAAATATTGATTATTTGTCGAAAGTTTATAGAGATGGAACAATGAGCATATTAGGGAGGGCAGATGATGGAGCTGGTTTATCAGATCTTTATTGCCAATGGGGCTTGGGCGACAATTGGCAAGGGGATTGGTGTGACGGTGGAAATTTCCTTGGCGGCTCTTATAGGTGGTACCCTTCTGGGGGCAATTATTTGTTTTTTCCGCATGGGGAGAAACAGTATTGGGCGAATTATGGCCACAGCCTATATTTCCTTAGTGCGGGGTTGTCCGGTACTGATGCTTTTGATGCTGCTCTTTTACGGGATATTTGCTCAAAGCACTTTGTCACCTGAAGTGGTAGCCATAATAGCCTTTGCCCTGCATACAGCCGCCCATGTGGCGGAGCTGTTGCGAACGGCTATTCAGGCCACGGACTACGGACAGGTGGAGGCGGCCAGAACATTGGGATTTTCCAAGATACAGGCTTTTCGCCTGGTGACCATGCCCCAGATGATTCACGTTGCCCGCCCTGTATACCAGTCCACCATAGTTAATCTCATCCAGTGGACCAGCGTGGTGGGCTATGTTACCATTACGGACCTTACGCGGGTTATATACAATACAGCCTCTCGTACCATGCAGCCCATGATAACTATCCTGGGAGGAATGGTTATCTATATAGCTATATCCTATTGTGTATATGGGATATTTACCTGGCTGGAATGGCGTGAACAAAGAGAGGTGCAGGACTAATGGGTATTCTGGAAGTTAAGGGGCTTTCCAAAGCCTTTGGGGACCTGTCCGTGCTTAATCAGTTAGATTTAAGTGTGAAGGAAGGGGAATGTATAGCCATTATTGGTGGCTCTGGCTGCGGCAAGAGTGTATTTCTGCGCTGTTTAAACCTGCTGGAGATACCTGATGCCGGAACCATTACCATAGATGGGCAGGAGATAACTGCCAAGGATGCAGATGTGGATCTGATTCGCCGCCATATGGGTATGGTGTTCCAGAAATTCCATCTGTTTTC
>CACZYN010000161.1 GCA_902785445.1 uncultured Anaerovibrio sp. | reverse complement strand
CACTTTCATTGAACTTATATGGGCTGGCAGTGGAAACTATTACCACATTATCCAAACCAGCTTTTTTACCAAAGGCATTCCAGGCAACTGCTGTATGAGGATCAACCACATAGTTTTCATATCGGTATTCCTGGGCAATCATAGCTTTAGTAGCAGCATCATCAGACCAGTCCGCAAGGAAAATTTCCTTTATTTTAGCCAAAACCTCAGCACCTACATCATACTTTCCTGTTTGGGCCAGCTCCTGCATCCATCCAGCCACCTTGGCACTATCACCGGTAATATGATATAACAGCCGTTCCAAATTACTGGATATAAGAATATCCATAGATGGGCTAATGGTCTTGAAGAAATCCCGGTTACGATTATACACACCAGTATTAAGGAAATCCGTCAATACATTGTTGGTATTGGAGGCGCACACCAGTTTATCTACCGGCAGCCCCATTTCCTTGGCATAAAATCCTGCCAAAATATCGCCAAAATTACCGGTAGGCACAATAAAGCTTACCTTAGCACCGGACTTAATACGCCCAGCCTTAACCAAATCAGCATAAGCACTAAAATAATACACAATCTGCGGTACCAAACGTCCCCAGTTTATGGAATTGGCTGATGATAAGGAGACCTCTATATTATTCAAACGTTTATTAAATTCCTTATCACTAAATATGGTCTTAACACCGCTTTGGGCATCATCAAAATTCCCTTTTACGGCCGTTACGGCTACATTATCCCCCAACTGGGTTACCATCTGGAGTCGCTGGATACGACTTACCCCGTTATCCGGGTAAAACACCATTATCTTGGTCTGATCCACATCCTTAAAGCCTTCCAAGGCGGCTTTACCGGTATCTCCCGAGGTAGCTACCAAAATCAAAACCTCATTTTTCTCGCCGGTTTTCTTTAAAGCAGTGGACAAAAGCTGTGGCAACAATTGCAAAGCCATGTCTTTAAAGGCACTGGTTGGACCATGCCAAAGCTCCAGAACAGAAACATCCTTTAATAACTTTACTGGTGCAATGGCCTCATCATCGAATTTATTGCTTCCATAGGCCCGTGCAACACAGCCTTCAATCTCTTCCGTAGTATAATCTGTTAAAAACTGGCTTAATACCTTAACAGCCCGTTCCTGATAGGACAAGCTCTGCAGGCCGTCAATAAACGTCATATCCACCTTGGGCATAGTATCGGGTACAAACAGTCCCCCATCATCGGCCAGGCCTTTGATAATAGCCTCTGCAGCGGTTAATTCCTGAGCATTTCCTCTTGTACTGATGTATTTCATTCTCTTCCCCCTAATCTTGCCTTCGCCATTACAAACTCCTGTAATTATAGCACAAGACATTTGTGTTGTATACAAAGACTTTTATTTACACAGATTAAGGTTTTGCTCCTTCCATCGCCGAAACTTCTGGCAAGGTTTCCGCCCGCAATGGATTTACTCCATCACCTTCAGCTGCCCTATCTGCCCCTGGATAATTGGCCCGACGCACCGCATCATCGTCATTGTTACGTAATGCAGCCAGTCCTTTAGCCTTCGGCATTGGTTGAATTTTTGGTCCGATTATCTTGTCGATTTCTGTCTTATTGTTTTCCCATTTTTTATTTATTTCAGTAAGTTTTCCGTCAATCTCTGCAGCCTTTTTGTCAAAATTAGGTGGTCGCTTCTGCTTTAGCTTCTTACCCTTTTCCTTGGCAGCCTTGGCAGCTTCTTCAGCAGCTTTCTTGTAATCTTCTACCTTTTCCTTGTAATTCAGACTCTCATAGTACATGTCCATCATATCGTAGAAGATTGCTCTTCTATCCCGCAACAGGGAATCCAATCTGGCGCCTGTCAAAGGTACTTTCAAGGAATCCAAATCTTCACAGGACTCCTTCATGATTTTTTGCGCTTCGATTATCCATTCCTTATTTATTATCGGCATTCTCCTTTTTAAATCAGCAAATTTATCTTCGGTGTTACGGATATTAGTCCGAACCTTATCCACGTAACGTTTCAAATCCCGCTCGTTTTGCTTCATGAGAGCATCTACGAATTCCCCATAATTTAACACATCATAAACCTGCCAGCTTTCATCGGCCAACTGACGCATTTTCAAATGTATAACAAAAGTATCCCCCAAATTCGGCTCATAAATCCGAACTCCCACAGAGGCCGTCGGATATTCTGGTGCTTCAGTTGCTGCGGCAGAAGTCTCCTCACCTTCCTCCTCATCAGCCTCCGGCACTACATCCTTGGCAACATATTCAATACGTCTTATGGACATGGTTCTTAAGCCTATCTTATTCTGGAAATCAATCTCTTCAGTGATTTCCTTAACTTCCTTCCAGTCACCATTGGCTATGCAATTCAAAATATCTTCCTTACATACGTTAACAAATGAGCCATCCCGGAGCTTGGCTTTCATGGTGTTGCCCTGCGGTGTAAGCTCATCCAAATCGATAGCTGCCTTCATTAAAACCGCATCCAAATCGACATAGTGTTGAAATTCCTCCACATTACCGCTTTGGATAGCCTTTTGCAAAGCATTAATAGAATATGTTGGCGTATGAATATAATACATAAAATAAAAAGCCGCCGCAGCTGCTCCTAAAAGTATTTCCAACAAGATACCAACAACAATTGCACCTTTATACCCCATATTCGTCACCACTTCTTCCAAATCCGTTTATTAATGACAGTAGACCCTTCCTTGGGCTTCTATTCACTCTTTGGCATTTATTTTATCACAATTTTTTACTTTCATAAACATTAGTTTAGGTTGTAATGATGGTTATTTAATTCATTTTTTGTTATAATAATTTACGAGGAATAATTTTATATAAGGCAGGTGTATTAAAAATGGTTAAAATTGCTATGGCACAGCTTCGTGTCACTCCAGGCCACCCAAGTGTGAACACGGACAAAATGCTGGACCTCATCAAGGAGGCAAAGGAAAACAATGCTGATTTAATCATCTTCCCTGAGATGTCCATTCCAGGCTATTTGCTGGGAGACACTTGGGAGCAGCGGTCTTTTATCAAGGACTGCGAGGAATGCGGTCAGGATATTATCGCCGCATCCAAAGACATTGCCATTATCTTCGGAAATGTGGCTGTAGATTGGGACAACAAGAATAATGACGGGCGTCCGCGCAAATTCAATGCTCTGTTCACTGCATATCAGGGCAAACTGGTAAAACCTGACAATATGCCTTATCCATTCGTGATAAAGGCGTTAATGCCAAACTACCGGGTATTTGACGACACCCGTCATTTTTTTAGTCTCAAAAAACTTGCAGAGGAAATGGGGAAAGACGTTCGGGATTTGGTTTCTCCAATTCACATCAACCTGCAGGGCAAAACCTATTCCATTGGCGGATTCTTATGTGAAGACGGCTGGAGTGCTGATTACAGCTTCTCCCCAGTAGATATTTTACGGGAAAAGGGTGTAGATTTTCTGGTTAATATTTCCTCTTCACCATATACCTTTGGGAAAACTCACAAAAGACACCGGGTATTTGGTAAGACCGCTCAAGACAGCAATACTCCACTATTATATGTAAATAATACAGGTATTCAAAACAACGGTAAAACCATTTATGCTTTTGATGGTTGCAGTACCGCTTACAGTAATCAGGGTAATCCTGTTGCTTGTATTGAAAAATATCAGGAAGGCATTCTCTATGTCGACCTGGATGAAATAAACAATATGCCTACCTATAAGCGTCCTCATAAGGAAGAAACAGCTCACGTATTTGATGCCATTGCCTACGGAGTAAAATCCTTCCTGAACGAAATTAATATGGATAAGGTTGTTGTAGGTATCTCCGGAGGCATTGATTCAGCAGTTGCCGCCGCTCTTTACACTCATATCTTGGGACCTGAAAATGTTCTTTTGGTAAATATGCCAAATGAATATAACTCCGAAACCACAAAGGGAATAGCCCAGCAGGTGGCCCAAAATCTTGGTTGTTATTATACAGTTATTCCTATTCAGGAGTCCGTGGACCACACCATTAAGCAACTGGAAAGCATTCCAATTACTTTGCTGAAGGATAACAGCCAAATGAGCTTACAGGTGTCACCATTTGTTAAGGAAAACATTCAGGCCCGGGACCGCAGCGGACGTGTATTGGCAGCCTGTGCAGCGGCCTTTGGTGGTGGTTTCACCTGTAATGCCAATAAAGCCGAAACTACCGTAGGTTATTCAACACTCTATGGTGATCAGGCCGGTTTCCTCTGTGCCTTAGCTGATTTGTGGAAATTCCAAATTTATGCTCTGGCCAAATACATGAACAAGGAAATATTTGGCAAGGAAGTTATCCCACAGGCTTGTATCGATATTGTACCTAGCGCCGAGCTCTCCGAAGCCCAAAACGTTGACGAAGGCAAAGGCGATCCAATCAAATATCCTTATCATGACTATCTGTTCCGCAGCTTTATCGAACGGTGGGAAAAAGCCACCCCAGCCGATATTCTTCGCTGGTACAAGGATGGTATGCTGGAAGACAAGTTAGGTTGTGAAAAGGGT
>CACZYN010000160.1 GCA_902785445.1 uncultured Anaerovibrio sp. | reverse complement strand
TGGCAGATGTATATATTAATATTCCCATAAAGAGCATATCCAAAGCCTACAGCTACCTTGTACCGGAGGAATTAGACTTTCTCACGGCGGGGTGGCGGGTTATTGTGCCCTTTGGTGGCCGGGATATTGAGGGTTTTATTGTTGATATAAAGACTCTACCAGCCGAGGCTGTACAGAAGGATTTTAAGCTGAAACCCATCAAAACCACTTTGGATGAGGAGCCGTGGTTTACCAAGGAAGTGGTGGAAGCCTCCCGGTGGATTGCGGATTTTTATCTGTGTTCCGTAGGGGAAATTATGCGTCTCTTTATTCCTGGCAAAAGCGGGGCTCATATTCAGCTGCAGTATGATATCAATCCGCAAATGTATGACCATATGCTGTTGTCAGTGGAGGGGTATCGTCGGATATATGAGGCCATTCACGCCGCCGGCCCAATAAAAAAACAAAACTTATATAAGCAGCTTGTGGCGGATGGTCAAGAAGACCTGGCCCAGAATCTGGATGAAATGCTGGATAAACTGCTTAGCTATAACGTTCTACAGCGGATTTATAGCGCGAATAATAAAGCCAAGGCAATTTATGAATATTTTTTTGTGGCCAATAAACCAATAACTGATGCCTTGCTGCAGTCATACAGCAGAAAACCGGCTCAAAGACGCTTGATGGAGTTTATCAAAGGCCGGCAGTCAGGTGAAGATGATTTTGCTGTAACCTTTACAACCACCGAGTTAAAGGAAGATGGCTTTTCACCAGCTATTATCAAGGCCCTAACCGAGGACGAGATACTTCGTAAAGAAAAAAGTCGGGTGTTTCGGAACAGCTATGTACTCTATAAACAAGGCCACGATGATATCAAGCTTACCCATGACCAAGAAGTAGCGGTGGACAGTATAGTCCAGTCAATTCAGGCAAAGGAAAAAAAAGAATTTTTGCTTTACGGCGTAACCGGCAGTGGCAAGACCCAGGTCTATATCGAAGCGGCTAAGGCTGCCCGTCGTATTAATCGCCGGGTAGTGGTGCTGGTGCCGGAAATTGCCCTTACAGGCCAAGTAGTTCAGGCTTTTAAAAGCTATTTTGATGACGATATCATCGTCATTCATAGCCGACTGTCTGTCAGTGAACGCAATGATGCCATTTTGCGGGTACGGCGGGGGGAAGCCGGGATAATTATCGGAGCCCGTTCTGCCTTGTTTACTCCTGCAGATAACATCGGGCTTATCATTATGGATGAGGAACAGGACAATTCCTATAAACAGGATGAATCTCCAAGATATCATGCCCGGGTGGTGGCGGAAAAGCTGGGGGAGATATACCATGCTACCCTTGTTTTGGGCAGCGCTACTCCGTCTCTGGAAACCTATCATAAAACTCAAAAGGAACAATACCAAATTCTACACTTACCGGAGCGTATCGGTAATAAACCCTTGCCACAGGTGAAATGTGTGGATATGCGGCAGGAGTTGAAAATGGGCCGGCGGACCATCATCAGCCATCCTTTGCGGCTTCTCATTGAAGAAACCATTCAAAAGGGTGAGCAGATGATTTTGATGCTGAACCGCCGGGGCTTTTCCACCTTTGTTATGTGCCGCTCCTGCGGTGAGGTTATCAAATGCCCGCAGTGCAATATGCCACTGGTTTATCACAAGAACAAGACCCTCATGTGTCATCACTGTGATATTCGAGTTCCTGTACCGGATGTTTGTCCAAAATGTGAAAGCCGTTATATTAAATATTTTGGTTCTGGTACGGAAAAACTGGAGCAGGAGCTGCACAAGCTGGTTCCCCAGGCCCGGGTTATCCGTATGGATCGGGATACCACCACGGGAAAATTTAGTCATTCGGAGATTATCAAGCGGTTCCGCAATAAGGAATTTGATATTTTACTGGGCACCCAGATGGTGGCTAAGGGCCATGATATTCCTAATGTTACTGCTGTAGGAATAATAAGTGCGGATTCAGCTCTTAATATGCCGGATTTTCGAGCGGCTGAACGGGTGTTTATGCTAATAACCCAGACTGCCGGACGGGCCGGCCGGGGAGATATTCCCGGCAAGGTAATTGTGCAAAGCTATTCCCCGGACAATCCAGCGGTTATGTGTGGCATTAAGCAGGATTACGAGGCCTTTTACCGAACGGAAATGCAGCTTAGGGAAGCCTTGTTTTTCCCACCTTTCTGCCGAATCATTAAATTGATTTTCCAGAATGAACAGCCGGAAGAGGCCCGTAAACAGGCAGAGCTCTTTAAGGAGCATTTTCTGCAGAAATTTGGCCATGCTGCCCGGCAGCAAATTATCGGTCCGGCGCCAGCCATGATTTATTCCTTCCGGGGAATATACAGATTTTCCATGCTGATCAAAACTAATGATTTACCCGCGGTAAATCAGTTTTTGCGTTCAGAGGGACTGGACCGGGATATGCACGTAATAATTGATATCGATCCGATTACTACAGCCTAGTGGGAGTTTTATGAAGAAAGAACTATTGGAAAACAAGCTCTTGGCAGCTTACGATTATTTTAAAAGTATCAATCACACCCGCAATATGAACCATATTCGTCAGCTGGCTCAAAAGCTGGCCAGTCAAACCTATGGTATAGCCTTTGCGGGCCATTTTTCTGCGGGAAAATCCCGACTTATTAATGCCTTTTTGGGGGATAATATTCTGCCATCAAGCCCTATACCTACCAGTGCCAATTTGGTGACGATGTACAAGGGGGAGGATTTTGCCCGGGTATTTTTTACCAAGGGGAAGCCCCGGAAATATCTGGCTCCCTATGATTATGAGCTGGTAAAAAGCTATTGTCGGGACGGGGATGCAGTAAATCGTCTGGAGCTTAGCTATGCCAGTCTTCATATTCCGGAAGGTGTGGAGATTATGGATACCCCCGGAATTGATTCCGCCGATGATGCCCATCGCATAGTAACTGAAGATGCCATCCACTTGGCAGACGTTATTTTCTATGTAATGGACTATAATCACGTACAATCGGAGCTGAATTTTTCCTTTACCCGGGACCTGACCCAGGCTGGCAAGGAGGTCTATTTGGTAATAAATCAGATAGACAAGCATCGGGAAAAGGAGCTGTCCTTTGCTGCCTTTAAAGAATCGGTGCACAAGGCCTTTGAGAGCTGGGGTGTGACTGCCAAAGGCCTATATTTCATTTCTGCCAAATATCCGGATACAGCCCATAATCAATATACTGAGCTGATGGCCCTGCTGGAGGATAAAATAGCCCATCGCCAGGACAATTTACTGGATTCAGTTTTTGCTTCCTTAACCCACATAATAACGGAATATTTGAAAACTGCTGCCAAGTCCTCTGATGAGCAAAAAAGTACCGCAACTGCCCTGTTGGAGGGAATTTCACCGGAGAAGCTGCAGCTGATACGTCAGGAATATGATAGTCTGACCAAGGAGCAAGAAGAATTAAATGCCGATTGGGAGTCCACCTTCAAAGCAGGCATTACCAAAATACTGGATAATGCCTATCTGATGCCAACCTCCACCCGGGATTTGGCCAGAGACTATCTGGAGGCCTGTCAGCCTTCCTTTAAGGTGGGCTTTTTCGGCCGGGGCAAGAAAACCGAAACGGAACTGGAACGTCGCAAGGAGCTTTTCTTTACCGATGCTTCAGAAAAGGCCAAAACACAGATTGAATGGCATTTAAAAACCTTTTTGCAGGATTTTGTCCAACAGCTCAAGGTTAATGACCAGGAACTGCAACAAAAAATTCAGTCCATCGAAATTTTGCCACCGGAGGAATTGCTGACAGAGGCCATGCGGTCCGGGGCCAAGCTCACCCAGGATGGCAGCTATGTAATGAATTATACCCAAAATTTTGCCGAGGGTATAAAGAACGTGGCCCGCAATCAGGCTGGTGACATAAAGAGCCTGTTGGCTGATTTGCTGGCTAAGCATAAAGACCAGCGTTTAAAAACAGTTAATGACCGCTTAGGAGAAATAGCCCCATACCATACTGCCTGGAGCCTGATTGATTCCTTGGCAGCAGAAAATGAACGGCTGGAGAAAACCTTAAATGAACTTTTGGAAAATACGGCTAAGGTGGCAACTACAGCGGAAATGACAGAGCTATGTGCTGCAGAGATCATCGATGAGGAAATTATTGCTCCGGAGAACAGCACAACTACTTCATCTGCATCCGAAAGGGCAATAGCACAAGCCCCAGCAGAATCAGAGGCAAACAAACCGTTGACTTCTAATCTGGGCAATAAAGATATGCAGGAAATCGATGTAGTAACGGCCTCGGGTACAAAAAAACTGCGGGAAATGTCCGCCAAGCTGTATAAAGGTGCTGAGCTTATTGGCACGATTCCAGGGGTAGGGCAGCTGGCCCAGGAGCTCCAGGACCGGGGAGAACGTCTAAAAAACAAGGGTTTTTTGGTAACCCTGTTTGGGGCCTTTAGTGCCGGAAAATCCTCCTTTGCCAATTCTCTGCTGGGAGAACGTCTGCTGCCGGTGTCGCCTAATCCGACCACGGCGGCCATAAATATGATTTTGCCGGTGGATGAAAAACGGCTGAGGGAGTTT
>CACZYN010000159.1 GCA_902785445.1 uncultured Anaerovibrio sp. | reverse complement strand
CCTCATCGTAATAAAGGGTATCCTCCGGTCTTGGTTCTTCCGTACCATCACACATAGGGAAATTAAGCTTTATCTGCTCGATAAACATCAGGCAGGTTTCCTCAGACATATCCAAGGTACCCTCTTTGGTCTCATCATCCCCATTATATGCCGCAATAAAAATTGCTTTTCCCCAGATAATCTGATCACTGTCCGCTCCAGGAAAGCGACGGTTTGGTTTCATGCCCAGGGCAGCAGCCAAATCATTTACCAGTATAAACAGGGAAATACCCGGCTGAATCTGGAAAAACTCCACTGCCCCATAATTACCCTCCAAGGTATCCTTTATGGCTTCATCATGGGGTCCATGAGCCGCTGGAAGTCGGATAATAGATGGATCCTTTCCCGGTTCCACCAATATAGCACGCATAAGCTGCTCCTCACTCATCTATTACTTCATCCTTCCCCAATTTTTTAAAATAACGTGGCTCATTCTTTAATCTTACGCATTAATGCATAGGTTTGTCAAGTCTTGTTATTAAGCTACCTCTGTGGTATTATACAGCTAAAGAGGGAATCTCTACTATGTCAGTCCTTTCATCGTCTAACCGACTCTTATTTATAAGGGAATCTGATTTTGTGCAGCAGATGCTGGATCGTCTCCGAACGAATAGCAGAAACTGTTACTTAGGATACCCACCTGAACATACAGGTTAAGCCTGGCGGACAAGGACATACGCAGATCTCGCTTTGGAGGAGTTGTTGCTTTTGCAGCAACTCCTTTTTGGTGTCCTGATACACGGATTTAACTTACTCCTTGGCCATCTTGCGTACAGCCTCCCGCATCTGGGCAGTATTTTCTTCCATGGAAAGATCCGGAAAGAAGGCCCGGACCGCATAAATCTGCTCCTCATGGCTATTGGCTACAACCACGCTTACCCGATCTCCCAAAATACGCTTAGCTTGGTGCATTACTAGCCTTAAATGCTCCGAATCCGTTAACAAAATATATTTATTGGCTATATCGCTATGGGCTGCATTGACTATTTCCTCCACGGAAGGGCCTGATTCATCACTGCTATCAACTATAACCATAGCACCGGCCTCCTGCAGCTTCATAGCCCATTCTTCACTATCAGCCACCGTCAACAAGGCCAGCGGCATCATGCAGTTTTGCTGAACCATAGCCATGGCATGGGGTTCCGCCATGATATTGATATGGATCTCGCCCACATGGCCCCAGGCAACGGCCCTTTCCAGAACTCGCCCTGGATGCTCGGAATGTATATGAATAAAAATGGCTTTATAACGGCGCTCCACCACCACAAAATTGCCAATCTCCTGCAACTCTTTTTCAATAAGAGGAACCGATAGCTTCGGATTAGCCACCATAAATGTCACGCAGTAAGGACGGGCCAGATCCGTCAACGGACTGACTATTCCTTTGGCTTCATAAACTTTGCTGGTTAAATCCAGTGGCGGCAATGAAAAGTTCCCTTGCAAGCCCTTCAGGCAACCTTCCAAGAATACCTGCATTATCTTTTCACCACAGTCCATGTCCCGATCAAAACTTTCCGTGCCTGCTTTAATGGCTGCAATAAGCACCTCACTGATATGCAGTCCTGTCCTCACAGCATCATATGCACCTTTAGCCATAACCTTTGAAGCTACAATTATTGGTCTGTTTTTTTCCTCGGGAACAGCTTTTTGAGCGTATAAAATGCCATACTCAAAGGCTTTGCCAAATTCCTGGGAAGTGGCATTATATTTTCCTATAAGGCCCTTGGCCAAACCACGCAAAATTTGCGAAACAATTACGCCGGCATTTCCCCGGGCACCTAAAACAGAGGCATCTGCCACTCTGCGGGACAGGCCTCCTATGCTTTCGTTGACTGCTTCGCTTAGAGGTATTACCGCCGCCCCCATGGTCCTCAGCACATCGGAACCTGGTTTACCGGAATAGAAAAACCGGCTTTTTTCTTTTACAGCATTAATATTTTCAAACTCATTGAGAAATTCACTATACGCACCTAAGATCATGCGCTTATAGTCACTACCGGTTATCACTTCATTTACATCGGTCATAATAAAACTTATGCCTCCATCACTTTATTAGCTCAGCAAAATCATATATAATTATAGGTAAGTTTTGTGTATTCAAAAAGGATTATATTATTTATTCGCGAAATAATTAAATTAACCTTTAAATTTTTTATAAATAAGGAGAATTACATGGAAAGTTCCCTGACAAAGTCCCAAAATGGCAGCCAAACTGTTGCCAAGACGACTAAAAAAACTAAAACCACCGTAAAACCAGAGGAATCTGCCCCATCTGCCAAACCAGCCCGCCGGGGGCGTCCACCTAAAAATGCCAGCAATGCAACGGGAAAAGCGGCCGAGCCTGCCAAAGAGCGTAAAGAACGCAAGGAACGGATTTTTGCCTTGGATATTGGTACCCGCAGTGTCATTGGTATTGTTGCAGAAAAGGACCATGACGGTCTGAAAATTGTTGCTACCGAACGCCAGGAGCACAAAACCCGGGCCATGCTTGACGGGCAAATTCACGATGTACCTCAGGTAGCAGCCATTATTGACTCCGTAAAGAAATCTCTGGTTAAGCAAACCGGTGCCATAAAAAGTGCTGCCGTGGCAGCGGCTGGTCGTGCCCTGTACACCATGACCGCTGAAGCGGATATGGAAATAAACGGCATCATAACCTCCGAACAGGAACGGGCTTTGGATTTTGCCGGTGTGCAGGCCGCCCAGAGCAAGCTGGCCACCTCCAAAACCATTGATGATCCCACAAAATATTATTGCGTAGGATATAGTACCATAAAATACACTTTGGATGGAACCCAGCTCAAAACCTTGGTTGGCCAACGTGGCCGGGTAGCAACTGCCACTGTTATTGCTACGTTCCTCCCACGTCAGGTTATTGACTCCATGCACTCAGCACTGCAAGCCAGCAAGCTGGATATGCGGGCCTTAACCTTGGAGCCAATAGCGGCAATTAACGTACTTATCCCACCGACTATGCGACACCTGAATCTGGTTCTGGTAGATATCGGCGCCGGTACCTCCGACGTGGCCATTACTAAAAACGGTTCGGTTATCGCCTATGGCATGGTACCACAGGCCGGTGATGAGATTACCGAAGCTATCTCTCAGCGTTTCCTGCTGGACTTCAATGTTGCTGAAAAGCTTAAGCGGGATGCCTCCGAAGGCAAATCAGCCAAATTCACCGATATTTTAGGTATGGAATATGAGCTGTCTGCCAAGGAAATCCTAGATCCTATAATGCCTAATGTGCAGAATTTGGCCGAGGCCATTGCAGGACAGATTATGGAACTTAACGGCAGTGAAGCGCCACAGGCCGTTATCCTGGTAGGAGGAGGATCTCTTACCCCAAATCTGGCCAAATTCGTCGGTGATATTTTACAATTACCAGCCGGAAGGGTTGCTGTACGCCATCCGGAAAAAATTGACGGGGTACAGGAAATTCCGATGGAACTGCAAAAACCTGATGCAGTTACTCCATTGGGTATTTTGAAAATTGCCGCGCAAAACTCACTGCATTTTCTTAGGGTTTATGTCAATAACGATGAATATAGCCTCTTTAATTTCCGTGAACTTACCGTGTCAGATGCTTTACTGAATGCCGGTATTCAGCTGAAGAAAATGAACGGACGTCCAGGATTAGGAGCTATGCTTACCATCAACGGAGAAAATAAATTTATCCCTGGTACAATGGGAACCCTTGCCCAACTGAAAATAGACGGGCAGCCAGCTACCTTGGATACAGTTATTGCAGAGAACAACCACATCGAGATTATTCCTGGCGAAAATGGTACACAGCCAGAAATAACCATTCGGGATATTTTGGAGATTCCACCAGCCTATAAGGTATTTGTCAATGGTGAAGAAAAGCTCATTGATGCCCAGTTTACCATTAATGACCAACCAGCCCAGCCTGGCCAGTTATTAAAGGACGGGGACATTATCGTCAGCAAAGACACCAGATTGCTTGGAGATGTGCTAAACACCCTTAATTTCCCTCCAATGGGTCGAAAGATAAAGTACACGGTTAATGGCAAAGAATCCCAATACTCCGTTGCACCGGAGATTATGCTCAATGACAACCCAGCCCCCCTCTCCACCGAGGTACATGAAAATGATTATATTGAATACATTGAAGCTGAGGAGCCTCGACTGGGTACTGTACTGAATGTGTCCGAGTTGGATGCTACCCTGACTATTTACTATAAGGGAGAGGAACGCAAGATTCCTTCGGCCACTGTATCCTTGGAGGTCAACGGTCATCCGGCCAGCACTGGAACCATAATTGAAGATGGCGCCGAAATCCGTTATATGAAATCCCTGCGGGCGGTTACCACTGTCAGTGATGCACTTTTGGCTGTGGGCTTTGAACCACCAGCTGCCTCATCAAGAGTTTCCTTCTCTATTTTGGTTAACAACCAACCGGTAAACTTTACTGATCCGGTAAAAAATGGCGATGAACTGGATGTAATTATCACGAAACATGATAGTACAACTGCATCGTCCACCAAGA
>CACZYN010000158.1 GCA_902785445.1 uncultured Anaerovibrio sp. | reverse complement strand
TCAGGAAGCACTGGGTATGTTCAAAATTTAATCAAATGATCATGAATTTTGAAATTTGAAGCATAGCTCACAAATCATAACTGTGATCTAGTTCAAAAATGATCCCTCTCTATTTTGATGGTATTCTATGTGACTATAAAACGAGATTTAGGATATAATCGAAGTTCGAACTTTGATTTTCTGCTTGCAGGTATTTTATGGACATCAAACTGTATCCTGACTACTTTATCCGTAGTTTGTTTATCAGAGGTAAAAAAAGTTTTTTTCAGTGCTGGATACAAATGCCTTCATCCGGAGTGCGTTAAAAATGGAATGACGCCATGGCAGCACTACGTTATCTTCGGTCAGTCAAAAGGGTATAGCGATGGCAATGCTCCTTCAGATTCAGTGTTTTTTTCTGAGGGCTATGAGCTTGAGTATCCTGATGTAAAGCAGACAGGATTGAATTCATGGCGGCACTATGCTGAATATGGTCACGACGAAGGACGTGACAATGGCCTGCATCCTGACGAGAAACTGTTTTTTCCTGAAGGATATCTAGAAATGTACCCTGATGTGGCCAGAGCCAAGGCGGACCCATGGAAGCATTACGTGCTGCACGGAAAGGATGAAGGCCGTGACAATGGCCTGCATCCTGACGAGAAACAGTTTTTCCCTGAGGGATATCTAATAATGTATCCTGATGTAGCCAGGGCCAAGGCGGACCCATGGAAGCATTACGTGCTGCACGGAAAGGATGAAGGCCGTGATAACGGACTGCATCCTGATGTGAATATGTTTTTCCCAGCAGGTTATCTCCTGATGTATCTTGGTGTTGCTAGAACCAAGACTGATCCATGGAAACATTACGTGTTGCACGGCATTAAAGAAGGCCGTGACAATGGCCTTCACCCTAATGAGAAACATTTTTTTTCAGAAGGGTATCTTATTATGTACCCTGATGTAGCCAAGACCAAGACTGATCCATGGATTGACTATGTGCAGCAAGGAAAAAAAGAAGGCCGCGACAACGGGCTTCATCCGAGCAGTGAGCAGTTCTCTGCCAAAGACTACCTTCGGATGTACCCCGATGTGGCCAATGCCAAGGTTGACCCTTGGAAACATTATGTTTTGAACGGAATAAAAGAAGGCCGCGATAATGGATTGCACCGTAAGAAGATTTCTTTCGTTCAATTAACCAAAAATATACAAAACATTACTGCTGGAAGTTTTGCAAGTGTAAATGTAAAAGTTGATAACTCACGGCCTAAGAGTATAAATATAGTTATGCCAGCGATCGCAAAACACACTAGTGCTGGCCCTCTGAGCATATTGTATTTTGGTAGATTTTTAATAAACAACAAATATCATGTAAGGTTGCTAATCAATTCAGATGAGGAGCCTGAATCAGTAAAAGATATTTTAAAATATCAAAACGATGATATCTCGAAAATCAGCGATAGTTTTGAAGTAGCCACACTGCCCCTGAACAAGTGTCCAGAAGTATTGGTTAATGAACAAGACATGACTGTCGCCACGTTATTCAATACTGCTACAGCAGCCAGACTTATTCAAAGCAAGTGCAGAAATAAAAAATTCATTTATTTTATTCAGGATGACGAAAGAGAATTTTTTCCAGCATCGTCCTTAAGATGTGCTGTTGAACAGTCATATGCTTATGACTGTTACCCAATTTTTTCAACAGAAATCTTAGCGCGCCATTTTATAAATGAAGATATTGGGAAGTTTAAAACTAAAAAAGTAAAAGTTATGTGGCAGGGATGCCCGGCTAATTATTATCTGCCGTCATTTGATAAATTTGCAAATAGGAACAAAAAGAAATTCGTTTTTTACGCAAGGCCTAATAATCCAAGAAACTGTTATGCATTTGCAATGTACCTAATTATTCAGGCAATTAATGAAAATTTATTTGACGAAAGCTGGGAGTTTTACGGGATAGGTTACCCAGAAGTCTGTGATTTTGAACTTCCTAAAAACAGAATTTTACACATGTTGCCTAATATGTCACTGGACGAATATAAGGATAGTCTAAGTACGTACGATGTGGCTTTGTCTCTTATGGCAACTCCTCACACGAGCATGCCGCCAATCGATCTGTCCTTGTCTGGTTGCATAGTGGTTACCAATACCTATAAAAACAAAACAGAAAAGGTTTTGAAAGATATTTCCAATAATATCGTAAGCGCGCCTTTGTTGGTTGCTCCTTTAGTAGAAGCCATAAGGAAGGCGATTATCCTAAGTAACAACTTGGAGCTGCGGTACAAAAACGCTATGAAAGCCAAGTGGCCAAAATCGTGGGATGTAGCTTTTAATGAAGATCATCTAGAATGGATTAATGATATTTTTGAATCTAATCTTGAGTAAAAACAGCAATGTCTAAAACATTCTGCCGCGTGAAATTCATTTCTTATCGGTATGTGTTTTTTGTCGGTATGTGTTGAGTGACATCAGCAGCCGATATTTGCTATAGTTTTGTTGAGCGTGTTTTAGTCAAATTTTATGAAAATTACGTTATATCCTAAATATTTGATTCACAGACTTTTTGTTACTAGAAAACAAGATTTTTTTTGTGCTGGATATAAATGTCTTTATCCGGAGTGCGTAAGAGACGGAATGACACCGTGGCAGCACTATGTTATCTTCGGACGCTCAAAAGGGTATAACGATGGGCTTCACCCAGACTTGGAGCAGTTCTTTGCAGATGGCTATCTCCTGATGTATCCGGATGTGGCGAAAGCCAAGACTGATCCATGGAAGCACTATGTGCAATATGGGAGAAAGGAAGGACGGGACAACGGGCTGCATCCGAACGTGAAGCAGTTTTTTTCAGATGGTTACAATCTGATGTATTTAGATGTATCCAGGGCCAAGGTTAATCCCTGGAAGCACTATGTCCGGTATGGAAAGGAGGAAGGTCGTGACAACGGCTGGCATCCTAAACCAGATTTATTTATTCCTGAGCTTTACCTTGCACTATATGCTGATATCAGGGCTGCTAAAGTTGACCCATGGTATCATTATGCCAAATTTGGTTTTAAAGAGAAGAGGCGTACATCACTTTCCCCTTTTTTTGATAACGAATGGTATCTCAAGCAATATCCAGAGATCAAGGAAGATCCTGACGTACAAAGTGGCGTTATGAACCCAGAGGCTCATTACCTTTTTAAAGGATGGAAGAAAGGCTATGATCCTTCGGTTAATTTTGATACGAAATACTATCTCGACAGATATGCGGATGTCAGAGAAATACAAATCTGTCCGTTGGTTCATTACCTGACAGTTGGAAAGATTCAGAACCGAAGACCATATGATGTGCATGATCTTAACGAGATCCGCACATTAACTGAATTGCCTGAATCATATGAGTCTGGTTTGAAGTCCAGAGAATGCAGTTCTGTAAATCTTAACGATTTAGAGAGCGATGCCTTGCTCATAGTACTGGCAGAACATCTTGGGGATGTAATAGCGAATGAGCCTATTGCGCGATATCTAAAATTCAGATATCCCAATCGGTCCATTTACTGGGTAATAGAAAGCAGATTCCGAGAAATTGTCAGGTATAACCCGTGTTTGGATGGGTACATTGAGGTTAAATCTCTTAAAGATTGCTTAGCAGTCACAAGAAGTTTAAAAGATGATCAGAAGATCGTGAACTTATTCTTCGATGGCAGATTGGACAATGTAGCCAATCCTAAATGTGTTTGGTATGCGAAAAATAGAGGAATAGGCGTTAATAACTATTTCCTAAGTGATTGTCTTCTTTCTGCGATGTCTCAGGCTGCTGGGATGGAAAGGCTGCTGTTAGCCCCTAAATTTTGGGTTGGTGATAGATACGCCAATTTATCTAAAGAAGAGGTATTTCAAAAAGTCGGACTAGCTGATCAGATAAAAAAAATTGAAAAAGAGCGAGGGCGTTGCCGAATCGTTCTGTTGCAAACAAAGTCAAATGATCAACGTAAGGACTGGACAAAATCAAAATTCAGTGAACTGACGATTGATATATTAAAAAAATATCCAGATGTAATCGTGGCCGAGATCGGCAAATCTCACGAGGTTGAGTGCAAACAAGTAAGATTCAAATCATTGGACACCTTAACAGATCTTCAACTTATCTACCAGTTGATTATAAGATCTGATTTATTTATAGGTATCGACAGTTCGTTCATGCATATGGCAAATGCGGGAATGGTTAGATCCATAAGTATTATGGGTACCTATGAATTGTTCGGAAATGTATTCAATAATTATTGCCCATATTCGGGGAGGTTTTGGGAAGGTGTTGGGATCACCTATATCAGGGCAAATTACAATGAAAAGACATCAAATGTGCCTGAAGAAGCAGTCATGTCTGCTGTGACTGATATTCTTGGGTAGGTAAGCAAATTTATGTGAAACATTTGTATTTAATGCTAATCCATTGAAAGATGATCATAGATGACATGGCGGTATAAATTTCATAAAAAACGAGGAAAACGCGATGCTTTCAGTACCTGATTATTCCAAGGCCACGGTGGTTGTCATCGGAGACGTGATGCTCGACCGCTATTTCGCGGGCCCGGCCCTCCGCATC
>CACZYN010000157.1 GCA_902785445.1 uncultured Anaerovibrio sp. | reverse complement strand
CTTCGCCAGTGCCTTTGTCGGCCACATCACCGGCGGTCTTGGCCATACGTTTAATAACGCTACGCAAATGCTCATGCATCCGATTAAAGGCACTGGCCATTTTTCCTAACTCGTCATTAGAAGTAATCTCAACCTGTCGAATAGCCAAGTTACCACCTGCCATCTGTTCAGCGGCTTCTCTAAGGGAGCTGGCCACACCGCCCAGCTGCTTGCCAAGCATCATGCAGGCTCCAAGAATAAGAAGTATACCAATAACCGAAACCACAATGAAGGTATTTCTAAGACTGCTTACCGGCGCAAACACTACACCCTTATCCACCACAACCGTGGCAATCCAGCCCTTTTCCAATGGTGTGGTTCCATCATTGGAAGCCAAAATTACACCGGTAGGTTCCAAAACATAGCCGGCACCGCTGCCCCGATATTTAAAATCAGAAATCATTTCATTAACTTCAGCGATTTCAACATCCTCGCAAATAGCTCCAGTGAACGCTCCAGAAGCATCAAAGAATGGCATAATACAGGAAATAACCAGCTTATGGGTAATAGCATCCTCGTAGGCCTCAGTAACAAAGCCCTTCTTTTCCCCGGAGGCCTTTTTGAACCAGGATCTTTCATGTGGATTCAGCACACCGGTAATATCACCATCTTTAAAGCTCATTAGCGACTTATCACTATGGGCCGGAATCATTCCTAAAATGGTCTTATCATCGCCACCCATGGCCAGATTGCTTCTGGTCATAACCGCCTCATGGGTACCCCCGGCCGCCGTAATAACCTGACCGGCCGCCTTGGACATGGCTTGTCTCTCCTCCACCCACTTGCTGATCTTGCCGTTTTCTGCCCGTACAGATGCAATAAGCTCAGCTTCGACACTTTCTTCCAGCGTGCTATTAGCCGAAAACAGACCAACCGCTGAAATAATTGCCATCAACAGACCACAGGCTGCCGCCAACAGTGCGAACTTTTTCCTTAAGGTCATCGCCAACACCATCCCCTCATTAATATTAAACATTAATTGTTTTCGTATACAACTAAACATCTGCTATACAGATTCGACAGTCAAAAAATAAATCCTTCAAAGGATAAATATAATTAACATTTTTTACGGGACAAAAAAGACTGCCGATCTACAACAATCGACAGTCTTTTTGCCTTCCCCTTTGGGGAAGCACCCCAGGGTACTAGGAGCAAGCTCCGTCGGTGCCCGATAGGGGCGGATGAGGTTATCCCACTTGGGAAGTTAATACTTCTATTGCTTTTTGCAAAGCTTCGTTCAGCTTGTCAGGCTGCTTACCGCCAGCCTGGGCCATATCCGGACGGCCGCCACCGCCACCACCGACAACAGCCGCTGCTTCCTTGATAATCTTACCGGAATGGGCACCCTTGGCCACAGCCTCCTTGGAAGCCTTAACCACTAGATTAACCTTGTCACCGTTAACAGTACCAAGAACCACAACGCCATTAGAAATCTTTTCACAGGTCATATCAGCAATGCTTCTCAGGTCATCCATATCAGACGCATTTACTGCAGCAGCGATTACGCTGACCTCACCTACAGTCTTTACCTGATCAGTGAGGGCTGCCGCATCGGCCTTGGCCTTCTCAGCATTAACTGCATCCAACTGCTTCTGGAGGTCCTTAGCCTGAGCCGCCAGAGTCTCCACATGGGATACCAGCTCATCCTCACGGCACTTCAGGGCAGCAGCTGCATCAGCTACCTGCTTAGCCTTGGCATTGGCATATTCCAGAGCCTTACGGCCAGTGATAGCCTCAATACGACGAACACCGGCAGCTACACCTGTCTCCGATACAATCTTAAAGAGACCAATCTGACCAACATTGGCAACATGGGAACCGCCGCACAGCTCCATGGAGAAGCCCGGAACACTTACAACCCGAACCACGTCACCGTACTTCTCGCCAAAGAGAGCCATGGCACCCTTTTCCACAGCAGCATCCTTGGACATTTCCTCAATAACCACATCTGTGCCCTTGAGGATTTCATCGTTAACCAGTTCCTCAACATCAGCCAGCTGCTGAGCGCTTACTGGCTCAAAGTTGGTGAAGTCAAAGCGGAGGCGATCGCCATTTACAGAGGAACCAGCCTGATTAATCTGATCACCAACCACCTTCTTCAAAGCAGCCTGCAAGAGGTGCGTTGCAGTATGGTTACGGGCAGAGGACAGCTTTTCAACCTTATCCAGCTTAATCTGAACCTTGTCGCCAACCTTCAGCTGACCTTCCTCCACATAAGACTCATGATAAATAGTACCATCTGGCAGCTTCTTGGCATTGGTAGCCTTAATACGGCCCAATTCACTTACAAACAAGCCGGTATCACCCACCTGGCCGCCGCCCTCTGCATAGAATGGGGTAACAGACAGAATAATGCCTGCTTCCTCACCATCCTGGAGGGAATCCACCAGAACGCCATCCTTCCAGATAGCCACAACCTCTGCCTCTGTAGCCTTTTCGTCATGCTTCAGTGCAGCAGTATCAATATTCTTCAAATCAGGAACGGCAAAGCGCTGGTTCTCAGCACGGGCTGCCCGGGCGCGATCACGCTGCTCCTGCATCTCCTTGTCAAAGCCTTCCTTGTCAAAATCCAGACCATTTTCCTGAAGAATCTCCTCAGTAAGCTCCCAAGGGAAGCCAAAGGTATCGTAAAGCTTGAAGCTCAGTTCACTGTCCAGAACCTTCTTGCCAGCCTTCTTGGCCTCAGCCATGTAGCCGTCCAACAGCTCCAGGCCCTGCTCCAAAGTAGCGGAGAAGCGGTCTTCCTCCAGGGAAATAACCTTCTTGATGTAGTCCTGCTTCTGGGCCAGTGCCTCAAAATCGCTGGCGCCGTCATAAATCTTGCAAACGGCATCCACAGCTCCCTCCAGGAACTTATCCTTGATGCCCAGCATACGGCCATGGCGGATAGCCCGACGGAGAATACGGCGCAATACGTAGCCACGGCCCTCATTGGACGGCAGAATACCATCCATAATCATGATGCTCATGGAACGGGCATGGTCAGCAATAACCTTTAAAGAAACGTCCTTATCGGCATCAGCACCATATTTCACCCCGGAAACCTTGGAAGCATATTCAATAATTGGGAACAGCAAATCCGTTTCGAAGTTGCTTGGAACTCCCTGAATTACCGAAGCAATACGCTCCAAGCCCATACCAGTATCAATATTCTTGTTTTCCAGATCGTTGTACTGACCATCCTCAGTACGATCGAACTGGGTAAATACATTGTTCCAGATTTCCAAATAACGGTCGCAGTCACAGCCTACGGCACAGTCCGGGCTGCCACAGCCACGCTCCTCACCTAAGTCAAAATAGATCTCGGTATCAGGACCGCATGGACCAGGGCCGATTTCCCAGAAGTTATCCTCCAAAGGAACAATATGGGATGGATCAAAGCCAGGCTGCTCCTCCCAAATCTTACGAGCCTCATCATCCTTTGGATAAATAGTGGCCCACAGCTTATCCTTTGGCATTTCCAGAACCTCAGTAAGGAACTCCCAAGCCCAAGGAATAGCTTCCTTCTTGAAATAATCACCAAAGGAGAAGTTACCCAACATCTCAAAATAGGTCTGATGACGAGCCGTACGGCCTACATTTTCAATATCACCGGTACGTACACAACGCTGGCTGGTGGTAATACGAGGGCGAGGTGGCTTTACCTTGCCGGTAAAATATGCTTTAAAAGGCGCCATACCAGCACCAATCATTAACAAAGTAGGGTCATTTTCAGGAATCAGAGAAGCACTTGGCAAACGCAAGTGGCCTTTCTTTTCAGCAAAGAAAGTAAGATAAGCTTCTCTAAGCTCATTACCTGTCATTTTCTTCAAAACAATCTACCTCCAAGAATATGTAAATTAAAAGTATTCACACTAACTCTAGAATTATACCATATTTATTGGGTAATATGAAGATATTTCCTTTTCAAAATCCATTTCTAATTCTCTGCTAATTAAATTTGAATTATGCCCCTCTCTACAGTAAAATATACCTTGACCATACAAAACGAGGTGACATTATGCCCTATAGTATTGCATTACCAAATATACAAATTTCATATTCATCCACATTACAGCTGTCACGGGAGCTTCTGCTGGTTGGCGGTGGGCGGGAACCGGCGGATGACTGGTTACGGGATGTAGCTGCCAACAGGGAAATTTGGTGCATTGATAAGGGCATCGATATCTGCTATCAGTTAAAGGCGCTGCCTAAATACTTGGCAGGGGATTTTGACAGTTGTCATCTGGAAAGTTTAACCTGGGCTACAAAAAAGGGATCCATCATTGATGCCTTTAATCGGGACAAGGATTTTACCGATACCCAGGCGGTGTTGGACAAAGCCAAAGCAGCCAATGCCTATACCATCCTCACCGGAGCCTTGGGCAAACGCTTTGACCATACCCTTAGCACCATTTTATCCTTTGCCCATCATAGATTGCCTGGCTGCATAGTCGATGAGCAGGAAAGTATTTTTTTCCTGTATCCCGAGGAAAGTATTACTCTTACTATGATGAATCCACCTAAGGCCATATCACTGTTTCCCCTTACAGCACAAGTTCAAGGTGTAACAACCCAAGGACTAAAATGGGAACTGACTAAGGCTGAGTTGAACCAGACTAATCCCTACGCTATCAGCAACGAACAAAAAAATAATGACAAGATTACCATTTCCCTTGAAACAGGTATCCTTGCCATTTATATCTGTCATAAAGAAACAGGGTTGTGAAAATCTCCTCACTTTCACCGCCCTGTTTTTCTTATTTTCATCTCAATTATTCAATTTACCTATAGTATTGACCGCTGCCGAAAGGCTTCATAAATCAATATGGCCACAGCCGCCGATACATTCAATGACTCCGCCTGACCAGACATTGGTATATAAACCTTTTGGTCAGCATCCTGAAGCATCTGCTCGGATACCCCATTGCCTTC
>CACZYN010000156.1 GCA_902785445.1 uncultured Anaerovibrio sp. | reverse complement strand
TCTTGCATCGCTGGCTGGATCTGGCTGCTCCTGACCTACATGTAATTGTAAAGTTTCAAATTTGTAGTTGCTCATAATCGTAATCCCCTTTTCTTTTCATTTTTTTTAGTAGTTAATTTAATAAAAAAGCCCGAGACATCGGATATGTTCCCGGGCTAATGACTAACATAATCAGCAATTTCAACATCGCGTCATCGAGGAGTGCAAAGACACAGCGTCAAAGCCCCCAGTCATATAATATGCCCGGCTGCTGCACATTCGACAACACATCATATTACTCTTTCTCAAGGATAATATTGTCTTCATCTCTACACACCTCTTTCTTAGTTTACTGATACGATAATTTGTATGTTATTGTATCAGTGCGCTTGTCATTGATGAAACTATAACACCTCTCACCTATTATGTCAATAGGTTTTATAAAAATTTTTTATTTATTTTTGCTACGGTAGTCTTCCAAGGCTGATTTTATGGCTTGTTCCGCCAATACCGAGCAATGAATTTTGTGAGTTGGCAGCCCATCCAAGGCTTCAGTCACTGCCTTATTGGTAATTTTTTCCACCTCACTAAGTGGTTTACCCTTAATCATTTCCGTAGCCATAGAGCTGGAGGCAATAGCACTGCCACAGCCAAAGGTTTCGAATTTAACATCCTTGACCATATCGTCCTCAATCTTTAAATACATCTTCATTATATCGCCACACTTGGCATTACCCACTTCCCCAATGGCATTGGCATCCTCCAATACACCCAGATTACGTGGATTGCGGAAATGATCCATTACTTTTTCACTATATAAAGCCATTTTCTAGTCTCCTTTTATCAAATATTATTATTTGCCTTTCCTTTTGACATAGGATTAAGCGGGTGGCATGCGGGTGATTCCATGAATAAGCAAAGCGTCAAATGGCACATCACAACGAAACATATCAAAGCTGATATGTAGTTGCTGACGGCCGCGAAGCCCGTCAACATCTCGAAGATGCCGTATCCTCTTTGATGTGACACTAGCGACGCGCATGAATGGAACACTCCATGACAGGACCCGCTAAAGTATATTACCCAGTGTTTTTGACCTCATCCGTCACACTTCGTGTGCCACCGACGGAGCTTTGCTCCTAGTACCCGAAAGGTGCTTCTCCAGAGGAGAAGGCTTAGCTCATGCCAGGTCGTAACCGCCCCCAACATAATCCTGTATCGCCAAGCTATATACCAAACGGCGCTCCCGCATAAATTCCAGCACATTCAACACTTCCCAGGCCGTATCCAGCGAGGTCAGACATGGGATAGCGTGTTCAACCGTAGCCCGGCGAATCTTAAAGCCATCATGGACAACGCTCTTGCCCTGATTTTGCGTCATGGTATTGATTACCATGTGGATCTGTCCCTTCTTGATGAGCTGGATGATGTCAGCACTGCGCTCATGCACCTTGCCAACCACCTCGGCATCAATACCCATGGACTGAATAGCCTTAGCACTGCCAGAGGTAGCCATCAGCTTGTAGCCCAGCTCCGAGAAGGCCTTGGCCAGCTGCTTCATTTCATCCTTATCCTTATTGGCCACCGTAAAGAGAATGCAGCCATTAAGCGGTATATTCATGCCAGCACCGGTAAGAGCTTTGTACAAGGCCCGATCATAATGGTAGTCAATACCCATAACCTCACCGGTGGACTTCATTTCTGGTCCCAAGGAAATATCCACATCAGCCATCTTATTAAAGGAGAATACTGGTGCTTTTACTGCCACATAATGCTTTGGCGCCACCAGACCAGATTTATAGCCCAGCTCCTTGAGGGAGGCCCCCATGGCTACCTGGGTAGCCACATCCACCATCTGAATGTCTGTAACTTTACTGAGAAATGGCACAGTTCTGGAAGAACGTGGATTTACCTCGATAACATAAACCTCATCATTGGCCACTACATACTGGATATTCATCAGTCCCTTAACATGGAGACAAACAGCCAGCCGCTTGGTATAGTCAACAATGGTGTATTTTATCTTCTGTGGCAAAGTCTGTGGCGGATATACAGCGATGGAGTCACCGGAATGTACGCCGGCCCGCTCCACATGCTCCATAATACCCGGGATAACCACATCAATTCCATCGGAAATGGCATCAACCTCTACCTCGGTACCCTGCATATAACGGTCAACCAATACAGGATGCTCCGGTGTAACCTTTACAGCACGGCCCATGTAGTCCCGCAGCTCTTCTTCGTTATACACGATTTCCATAGCCCGGCCACCTAATACATAGGATGGACGCACCATTACCGGATAACCGATTTCAGCAGCTCCTTTAATGGCATCCTCCTGATTGGTAACACTTATGCCCTGTGGTCTTGGAATACCCGTCTGGGTCAGGACTTCGTCAAAGCGCTCCCGGTCCTCAGCCCGGTCAATATCATCCACCGAAGTACCGAATACCTTGATACCAGCCTTGCTAAGAGCTTCTGCCAGATTAATGGCGGTCTGGCCACCAAACTGGACAATTACTCCCTCTGGCTTTTCCTTATCAATGATGTTAAGCACATCCTCCACCGTCAATGGCTCAAAGTACAGCCGATCGGAGATATCAAAATCTGTGGAAACAGTTTCCGGATTGTTGTTGATAATAATGGCTTCAATGCCCATCTTCCGCAGGGCCCATACAGAATGTACGGAACAATAGTCAAATTCCACACCCTGTCCAATACGAATCGGACCAGAGCCCAAAACAACCACCTTGCGGTGATTACCGGAGGTATCCACCTCATCCTCCTGGGCATGGAAGGTGGAATAATAATACGGCGTTGCTGCCTCAAACTCAGCAGCACAGGTATCTACCATCTTGTAGCATGGAAGAATATTCATGGTTTTACGCAGGGTGCGAATTTCATCCATGGTTTTGCCAGCTAATTCAGCAATGGACCGGTCAGCCAGTCCCACATCCTTGGCAGCCAGCATGAGACTTGGTGTAATCTGTTCCGACTGAATGCGCAGCTCAATATCCGTAATACGTTTTATCTTGCTCAGGAACCACTTATCAATCTTAGTGATATTATGGATTCCATCCACATCAATTATCCCCCGGCGCAAAGCCTCGGCGATAACAAAGAGCCGTTCATCATTGCACTTACCCAGGGATTTTATAATACGGTCATCATCCCATTCATCCATATCTTCCATATGGAGACGATGAACACCTATTTCCAGAGAACGAACCGCCTTTAAAATGGCTCCCTCAAAATTCCGGTCTATGGACATAACCTCACCGGTGGCCTTCATCTGCGTACCCAGGGTTTTGTCAGCGTAAACAAATTTATCGAATGGCCAGCGTGGGAATTTTACCACACAGTAGTCCAAAGCCGGCTCGAAGCAAGCCTTGGTCTTTTGGGTAACTGCATTGGTAATCTCATCCAAGCTGTAGCCAATGGCAATCTTGGCGGATACCTTGGCAATCGGATAACCAGTGGCCTTGGAAGCCAAGGCGGAAGACCGGCTTACCCGAGGATTAACCTCGATTACATAATACTGATTGGAATTAGGGTCCAAGGCATACTGGGCATTACAGCCGCCCTCGATACCCAACTCGCGAATTATACGAATGCTGGCACTTCGCAGCATCTGATATTCATGATCAGTAAGGGTCTGAGATGGAGCCACCACAATGGAATCACCTGTGTGAACTCCCACTGGGTCAAAATTCTCCATATTACAGATGGTAATACAGTTGTCACTGCCGTCCCGCATTACCTCGTATTCGATTTCCTTCCAGCCGGCCACACTGCGCTCAATCAACACCTGACCAATCATGGAATATTTCAGGCCCTTGATAACAATATCAACCAGTTCTTCTTCGTTGTCGGCAATACCGCCACCGGTACCACCCATGGTATAGGCTGGGCGTACAATTAACGGGTAACCAATCTCGTTGGCAAACTGCACTGCAGACTCCACATCCTCGACGATGGTGGATTCCGGAATTGGCTCACCCAGCTTATTCATGGTTTCCTTGAATAATTCTCGGTCCTCTGCCTGTTCAATGGCCTTAAGGGAAGTACCCAACAGCTCCACGCCGTACTTTTCCAGAATACCCTTTTCGGAAAGCTGTACTGCCAGGTTAAGCCCTGCCTGACCACCCAGGGTAGCCAACAGTCCATCTGGCTTTTCCTTGCTGATAATCTCCTCCATAAACTCTACCGTCAATGGCTCGATATATACCCTATCCGCCATATTGGTATCCGTCATAATGGTGGCTGGATTGCTGTTTACCAGCACAACCTCCAGGCCTTCCTCTTTCAGGGCCCGACATGCCTGGGAACCAGCGTAGTCAAATTCCGCAGCCTGACCAATGATAATCGGTCCTGAGCCGATAACTATAACCTTCTTTAAATTTTCCTTCTTTGGCACGGCTTATTCCCCCTTTTCTGCACCGGTAAGCATAGCCCAAAACTGGTCAAAAAGATACATATTATCATCCGGCCCTGGTGAAGCCTCTGGATGATACTGTACGGAGAATAATGGCAAAGAAGTATGTCGCATACCTTCCACAGTGCCATCATTTACATTGAGGTGAGTAACCTCCAGTGGAAGGTCAGCCAAAGAAGCCTCCTCAACAGCATAGCCGTGATTTTGAGAAGAA
>CACZYN010000155.1 GCA_902785445.1 uncultured Anaerovibrio sp. | reverse complement strand
ATTGGGAAGTTTACTGCTCTGTATGGATCATCACGATATTTTTCATCCTTGCTTTCTTTTTCAAACATTGTGAACTTCATATACTTTTCCATACCATTTTCTGCACAGTAAAGATAATTGTTAAATGAACCGTAGCCTGCATCTGCAACAGGATATTTAGGATAGAAGCCGTGTATCTTTTTAAACTTTTCCATTAACGGTATGAAACAATCCATATCTGATGCATATTGCTTTACATCACATACTGCAACATATTCATCACATATTCCGAGCTGAATATTGTATCCGGGCAACAACTGGTCGTTACCCATGTAATCTCTTTTCATTCGCATAAAGGTTGCGTCTTCATCGGTTTTAGAATAACTGTTTCTGCTACCGCATTTGTGGAGCTTTGCCACATATTCCTTCAATTTACCTATATACTGCTCGGTTAACTCAATGGATTTTTGAATTGCTGTTTTTCGTTTTCCAATACCGTGCACAAAGGCTATACCTGCATCATCCTTAATTTTGTAAAGTTTTTTGCGCATACGTTTCAGCGTGTGCAGAGAAACCTGATTATTATGTACAACACGCAGGCCATAATTATCCTCGCAATCCTTTACCAGCACCAGTACCTTGTCCATTAGCTTGGCTAAATTCTTAGTTACTGCCCGCTTCCACACGAAAGTATATTTATTTGCCATCGATTCAATTTTAGTTCCGTCAATGAAAATGTCTCTTGCAGATATTTCGCCCAGATGGTACAGAATTTTATCCATTTCAGACATTATTCTTCTTGGGCAGGCATTTAAATGGATGGCAATAAATCTGGCAATGGTAGCATGATCTGGTGCAGGAGCACCCTCAAGCAGAAACATAAAATTGATGTCTCTTTTACAGGCACTTTCAATTTTGCGGCTTGAATAGATGTTATTCATGGCTGCATAAAGAACAATTTTCAGCAATTGAGCAGGTGTTGCCTGGTTTTTTCTGATCCTAGAATAGGTTTTATATAGGTCAGAAAGGTCCATTTCCTCCACAAATGTATCTACCAGACGTACTGGATCATCTGCCGAAATGTGATATTCAAATTCAAATGGTAATTTCAGTTGCTTGATTGTACGATATGACGTATAATCTCCATGTAAAATATTTTTGTGCATATTTATATTTTACACTAAGGGCGCAGTCTTGTGGGGCTGCGTTCTTATTTTTTTACATAGAAAAGGGGCATCGCAACTATTTTTTTATTAGTGCGACAGCCCCCTTTTTTGTGTACAGGCAGTATTCTCCCAAAGTAAAACGGCTGTCACGAAGGGGCTCGTGACAGCCGTTTTAAAGGGATTATATATACAAGAAGTAGTATATAGCAAATTAATAGCAATATTCGTAGAAATATGAGTTATGCAATTAAATGTGAGCCTTGTCCCGAATATATTTCCGGGCCTTAATGGCATATTCCAAAGGATTGGCCTTGGCAGGATCCTGTTCAGCCTCCACGATGAACCAGCCGTCATAGTCGCTGGCATTGATGATATCGAAAATTGGCTCAAAGTCCACATCACCATCACCAGGTACAGTGAACATACCAGCCCGAACACCATCCAGGAAGCTCATGTCTTCATCCTTGACCTTGTTGCGGATATCCATGCGAACATCCTTTAGGTGAATATGGCGAATCCGTGGGAGATACTTCTTAAGAATACCCAGATAATCCTCCCCGGAGCACACCAAATGGCCTGTATCATAGAGCAAGAAAACCAATTCCGGATCCGTATCCTTCATGAGACGATCAATTTCCGCCTCAGTCTGAACGCCGGTACCCATATGATGATGATAAGTCATGCTGAGGCCAATCTTCTTGGCAACGGCACCCAGCTTGTTCAAGCCTTCGGTGAGCAGTTTCCACTGTTCCTCGGTATTCACTGGCTTACCAGCAAATACTGGAGTCTTAAGCTGTCCCTGAACGCTGTTGCCCTGCTCCGCAACATTGCAGAACTTGGCTCCCATAGCCTTCAGGAATTCACAATGAGCGATAAAATCCTTCTCCACCTGCTCATAAGGCTGAGTCAGGAGGAAGGAGCTGAACCAAGCACTGGCAATCTGCATCCCCCGCAAATCCAAAGCTTTCTTCAATACCTTAGGATCCTTTGGGTATTTGTTGCCCACCTCACAGCCGGTAAAACCGGCCAGGGCCATCTCACTTACACACTGTTCAAAGGTATTCTCACCACCGAGATCTGGCATATCATCGTTGGTCCAGGCGATAGGTGCAATACCGAGTTTAATCTTTGCCATGTGACAAACCTCCAAATACGTTTATAATTTTCAATTAATCAATACTTTCTGGCCTTGGCGATATTTGGCTCCATGAGATTCTTCCAGCAATCCTGGATTTTCTTGCTCTTGGAAACCTGGGCAACGCCCACACGCCACCAGTCACCGTAGCCGTGAATCATGGTTTTAGGCAGAACCTTGCAATCGATAAGGGTGGATACGGTCTGCTTCTTGGCATCTTCAATAGCCGCCTTCAGCTCCTCGGCAGTATGTACCTTATAGGTTTTGCAGCCGTAGGAAGCAGCATTCATGGCGAAATCAATTGGCACAAAACCGCCATCCAGCTGACCAGTCTTTTCATTACGGAACCGGAACTCAGTTCCGAAGGTTTCCTGACCATGGCCTATCTCCAGATTATTGATACAGCCATTCATCATGTTATCGAAAACGATAACATTAATTTTGGCATGCTCCTGAATGGAAGCTGGCAGCTCGGAATGGGACATCATGTAAGCAGCATCCCCCACCAAAGCATAAACCTCCCGCTCTGGCTGAGCATATTTAACACCCAAAGCGGCGTTTACTTCGTAGCCCATGCAGGAGAAGCCATATTCCAGATGATAGCTGTCCACGGATTTAGCCCGCCAGGACCGCTGCAAATCTCCTGGCAAGCTACCGGAGGATGCCACGATAACAGCATTTTCATCGATGGTTTCATTGAGCATGCCCACCACCTGGGACTGGGTCAGGCTGCTGCCAGTGAGTTTGATAAACTCTTTGCTGGCAGTCTTGAAATCATAATCGTCATTGACCTCTGGTACGAAATCATCACCAGTATATTCGATGTGATAGAGACGATCCACCTCAGCATCGTATTCAGCCCGGGCCTTGGTGATTTCATCCGTGTAGCCGGATTTCCAGCCAGTTTTCTCCAGTGCCTTGTCCAAGGCCTGCAAAGCAGCCTGGGCATCACCAATAACCTGTACGCCATCCATCTTGTAAGCATGGAATTTGGAAATATTAATGTTAACAAATTCCACCTCCGGGTTCTGGTAGAGCCACTTGGAGGAGGTTGTGAAATCAGTATAACGGGTACCTACACCGATAACCACATCAGCTTCCTTGGCCAGCTTATTGGCAGACAGACAGCCGGTTTCACCAATACCACCTACGTTCAGTGGTTCCTCCCAGCTGATAATACCCTTACCAGCCTGGGTCTCTCCAAACGGAATATTATACTTCTTGGCAAATTCCAACAAAGTCTTCTCAGCTTCGGAATACTTCACGCCGCCACCGCAAATAAGTAAAGGCTTCTTCTTGCGTTTGAGGACCTCAACAGCCTCCTGAATAGCCCGCTCTACCGGAGCTGGCCGATCAATGTGATGAACCCTCTTCTGGAAGAAGTATTCCGGATAATCATAGGCTTCGCCCTCCACATCCTGTGGTAAAGCCAAGCACACAGCACCGGTATCGGCCGGATCCGCCAACACACGCATAGCATGTACAGCGGCCTGCATGAGGATTTCCGGACGGGTTATGCGATCCCAATATTTGCAAACGGCCTTAAAGGCATCATTGGTGGTAATGGACAGATTGTTTGGCTGCTCCATCTGCTGCAGAACCGGATCCGGCTGACGATCAGAATAGGTATCACCAGGCAGGAATAATACTGGAATACAGTTGGCAGTTGCTGTACCAGCAGCCGTTACCATATTAGCCGCACCAGGTCCTACCGAGGAAGTGCAGGCAAACATTTTCTTGCGGCGATGCTGTTTGGCAAAGCCCATTGCGGCCAGGGACATTCCCTGCTCGTTACGGCCCTGATGAACTACCAAATGACCAGGATCCTCCTGGAGAGCCTGCCCCAAGCCAAGTACATTACCATGACCGAAGATACCGAATACGCCCTCGAACATAGGAGTTTCCTTGCCATCAAATTCTATGTACTGATTATTAAGAAATTTCACAAGGGCCTGACCCACTGTGAGACGAATTGTCTTGGACATTTTCTATAGCCTCCTTAAACCACTTACTTTTTGGGGGACCAAATTTTTGCATTTGGATCATTAAGCCATACATGCTCCGGTAAATCATTGCGGGTCTTACGCCAAGGATCACCTGGCAGATGGCGAATCATCCAGCTGTACCACATAGCATAGCCCGGTGCCGTAACCTGTGGGTGCATATAGCCACCAGACAGCTCCGCCCAGCTATTGTGCGTAATCTTAAAGGCATTATCACCAATGAAGCAAGCACCGAAACCCTGCTCATGGTCAAATTTATAAGTGTAAACCTCTGGCTGAGGATGGTTATGAGGAATATAGCCAGACCAACGGCCAGGACTGTTTATTACCTCACCATTAACCATATTGGAATATGGTGCATTA
>CACZYN010000154.1 GCA_902785445.1 uncultured Anaerovibrio sp. | reverse complement strand
ATATCGTGACCCATAGCACTACTAAATATATGGATGGACACGCCACTCAGGTTGGTGGCTGTATTGTGGACAGTGGCAACTTCGACTGGGATGCCCATGCCGATAAGTTCCCTGGACTGACCACTCCCGATGAGTCTTATCACGGACTGACTTATACTAAGGCCTTTGGTAAGATGGCCTATTATGTACATGGGCTGAAGACTTTGCCACAGTTTCGGGCTTTGGATTTAACTGTTCGGACAGAAAACGAAGTTTTCCACGAAAAGGCCTTTTTGTTCCTGGTGGTAAATTCCAGTGTGGTGGCCAGCTTTAAGAATGCGGCGGTACAGGCCAGTGTTCAGGATGGGGTCATGGATTTGCTGATTATGAAGCAATGCAATATGAAGGATTTGATGGTGGTTACCACAGAGCTTCTTATGGGGAAGGATATTTCCAAACGTAAGGAAGTGGTCTATCGTCAGGCGGCGTCCTTTGAGGTGGAATGCACAGAGTCTTTGACCAGTGATATTGATGGAGAGATTGGTCCGGAATTGCCACTGAAGATTGAAACCGTGCCGAAGACCTTTGAAATTTTTTATTAAAGATTATCCTGTGTGTAAGTTTGGAAGGAGAATTGATAAATGGGTGGATTTTTTGGCGTTGTGTCCAACAAGGATTGTGTGGTAGACCTGTTTTTTGGCTTGGATTATCATTCCCATTTGGGTACCAGATGTGGTGGTATGGTAATTCACGACGAAGTTGGCGGTTTTCAGCGTCAAATTCATTCTATTGATAAAACTCCTTTTCGTACCAAGTTTGAAAAGGAATTAGAGGAGTTTAACGGTACCAGCGGTATAGGCTGTATCAGCGATACTGATCCGCAGCCGTTAATGGTGCGTTCCCATTTGGGTATTTATGCCATTACCACTGTAGGAATTATCAATAATGCCGATGCTTTACTGGATAAATATTTTTCCGATCGTTCCCGCCAGTTTATGGCCACAAGTGCTGGTAAGGTGAATTCAACGGAAATGGTGGCGGCCCTTATTAACGAAGAGGACGATATTGTCTCGGGAATACTCCATGCTCAGGATGTTATTGAGGGATCAGTTACTATATTACTTCTTACAGATAAAGGCGAGATTATTGCTGCCCGGGATAAAATGGGGCGGTTGCCGGTTATCATTGGCAAAAATGATAATGGTTACTGTGTATCCTTTGAAAATTTTGCTTTTCAAAAAATGGGCTATGAGATGTTCTATGAATTAGGGCCCCGGGAAATTGTCCGCATGAATAGGAATGGTATTGGCACTATTTCCCCGGCAGGAAAGGATATGAAGATTTGTGCCTTCCTGTGGACCTATTATGGTTATCCAACCTCCTGCTATGAGGGAATTAATGTAGAAATGATGCGCTGCAAGAACGGTAAGATTATGGCCCGGGAGGAAAAGGAACGGGGAACTTTGCCGGATTTAGATTATGTGGCCGGAGTGCCGGATTCTGGAATTCCTCATGCTATTGGTTATGCCAGTGAAAGTGGAGTAGAATTTGCCCGTCCGTTCATTAAATATACCCCAACCTGGTCCCGCTCTTTTATGCCTACCAATCAGAAAATTCGTAATCAGGTGGCTAAAATGAAGCAGATTCCTGTACCGGAGCTAATCAAGGACAAGAAGCTGCTTTTTGTGGATGATTCCATTGTTCGGGGAACTCAGTTAAGAGAAACAGTAGATTTTCTCTATAAGAGCGGTGCCAAGGAAGTTCATATGCGTTCCGCCTGTCCGCCAATTATGTACGGCTGCAAGTATTTGAATTTTTCCAGCAGTAAATCGGAAAATGAATTGCTGGCCCGGCGGGTAATTCAGGATTTAGAAGGTCCGGAAGGGGAGAAGCATATTGATGAATATGCGGATGCCAAAACGGAGCGGGGCAAGTGCATGTTAAAACGCATTTGTGAGATGTTTAAATTTGATTCTTTAGGGTATCAATCATTGGAAGGTACTCTGGAGGCTATTGGTTTGGATAAGGACAAAATATGTACTTATTGTTGGACCGGTAAGGAATAAAAAAGGGACTGCTTAGGCAGTCCCTTTAGCATAAACAAATTAAATTGCTGATTAAGCCTGTGGCAGATCCTTTACCCACCCCTTGAAGGCCTTGATGATGTTACCAGCAGGCATGGCAGCCAGCTGCTCATCAGTGAGATCAGCTGGGATAAGTGGAGCCAAGGTGGCAGCAGTCTGCATGAACTCTTCCTGAGTCATACCACCCAACAGATCCTTTACAATCTCATAGGCTTCCTGTGGACTCTTGGCATCGCTGAGTTTCTGGAGCATTTCCGGGTTCTGCATAATAGCTGCACCAATTTGCATAAACTTTTCTGGTATCATTATTTATCACATTCCTTTTATCATATTCCGTTGTGGGTATCCCTCCCAACGGTACACATCTTTACTTATTATACCAAAGAAATAAGGATATGGATACCTCCTGTAAAATAATATTTAGTTGTAAAAGATTTATGGAGCAAAAATATGAAAAATATTCTGTGGCTGGCCTTTAATGCCAAATATTCCCATACTTCCTTGGCAGTTCGTTATCTGCGGCAGGCAACCGCCGAAATGAATGTTTCCTCCAATATATTGGAGCTGACCATTAATAATTACATACCGGATATCCTCAGTGAAATTTATGAGCATAAACCGGATATTTTGGGAATCTCCTGCTATATCTGGAATATTGAACTGGTGAAACAGGTATTGCCATTGGTGCGGAAGGTGTTGCCGGATACGGTCATTATTTGTGGAGGACCCGAGGTGTCCTATGAAGTGACCAATTTTATGCAGGCCAATCCGGCGGTGGATTTTGTTGTGCGTGGTGAGGCGGAGGAAACGGTTCAGGAACTGTTAAAAGCCATTGTCATCCGTCAGGAAATCACCCCTGACCGCCTACTGATTCAACCGCCTTCAGCACCTGGTTTGGCTTATCGTCTTGGTGATGGGACTGTTGTGGCAGGCAAAGCCGTCACTGTATTAGACGAGGATAATCCGCGGTACTTTACTGGGGCATTTGCTTATATAGATGGGGAAATGGCCGAGGTTAAAGAAAAAATCCTTTATTATGAAACTTCACGCGGCTGTCCCTTCTCCTGCGCTTATTGTTTGTCCTGTGCCACCAAAGGGGTGCGGTTTCGTCCTTGGGATATGGTACGGCAGGAGCTGGATTTTTTTGTTCGCCATGATGTACGTCAGGTTAAATTTGTGGACCGGACCTTTAATGCCAGCAAAGAGCATTTTTTGCCGATTATCCAGTATATTAAGGAGCTACCGGCTAGCTGCCGAACTAATTTTCATTTTGAAATTGCGGTGGATTATTTGGATGAAGAAACTATTTCTACTTTGCAATCTATGCCCAAAGGGCGTGTTCAGCTGGAAATCGGGATTCAAACCACTAATCCAAGGGTGCTGCAGCATATATCCCGGGTAAATCATTGGGAAGATATATGCCGTAATATCAAAGAGTTGCAGAAAAATCACAACATGCACATTCATACGGATTTAATCATCGGTTTACCTGGGGAAAGTATGGAGTCCTTTGGTCAATCCTTTAATGATCTGTATGCTTTAAAGACCGATATGCTGCAGTTGGGATTTTTGAAATTTCTGAAGGGTTCCGCCATGATGGATTTGGTGGAGGAATTCGATTATAAATACATGGATATAGGTCCCTATGAGGTTTTGTCCAATAATGTGTTGGATTATGGGCAGATTCGTTGGCTGCATATTCTTGAGCAGGTTTTTGAGTTGTACCATAATGCTGGGCGATGTCTCAAGACAACGGATTATATGATTGAAAAGTTTTTTGACGGCAATGCCTTTGTGGACCAGGCCCGGGAAAAGGGCGCATCCTATGTGGTTGCCGGAGACAAGGGCTTGGAAACCTTGAAGGAGCTGGCCGCCTATCACCGCCGCCAGCTCAGGATTCCCGTTATCGGCCTTACCGGCACCAACGGCAAAACCACCACCAAGGAGCTCATCAAGAGGGCCTTGGGCGCCGCCTACCGCGTCAGCGCCACGGAGGGCAACCTGAACAACGAGATTGGCGTGCCGCTCACGGTGCTGCGCATTCATCCGCGGGCCCAGATAGCCATCGTGGAAATGGGCGCCAGCCATCCGGAAGACCTCAAACCCCTGCTGGCCGTGGCCCAGCCCAACCTGGGGCTTATCACCAACGTGGGAAAGGGGCACCTGCTGGGCTTCGGCAGCTATGAGGGCGTCAAGCATGCCAAGGGCCTCCTCTACGACTATCTCAAGGAGCACGGCGGCGTGGCCTTCGCCAATGCCGATGACCCCGTATTGCAGGAAATGCTGGCCCAAAGGGGCCTGGAAGCCATTCCCTACTCCAGCGAAGGCGTAAAGGCAAAGGCCGATCCTTTCCTGGAACTCCGCTTCGAGGACGCCATCCTGAAGACGCAGCTGGTGGGCGCCTACAATGCTCCCAACGTGCTGGCTGCCCTGCGCATCGCCTGGTACTTCGACGTCCCCCGCGAGGATGCCCTGCAGGCCGTCGCCTCATACACCCCCTCCAACAATCGCTCCCAACTGGTTAAGACAAAGCGCAATACGCTTATCGTGGATGCCTACAACGCCAACCCTTCCTCCATGGCC